>JAAEQG010000872.1 GCA_024231775.1 bacterium | reverse complement strand
GTACAGGAACACCGAGGCGCGTTCACAAGCCAGCACGGCGCGCGCCGCCGTCTCCACCCGCTGGAGCAGAGGATCGAGCTCCGTAGTCGCCCCGAGGTGCTTCGAGACTTCCAACAGAGACATCAGGTCGCGAATGCGATGTTCAAGTGCTTCATCGCCCATTACCAACAGAATCCCATGCCCGCGTCAGCTTGGCAAGCCCCCCCGCTTCGATCCCGCCTGAAGCGGTTGCACGAGCTTGCAGCGGGGTGGCCCCGAGCATGGCCACGCTGCGCGATGGGCATCCGTTGTGATGAAGCTCCCGTCATGGGCGGTTGGTTGACAGGCATGGGCGTGCTCGTAGGCTAGGGTCGTTCATCCCCGGTAGTCCTCAGCAGGTTTCGCAGACCAATGCAGTCTGGAGTGAGATGATGACCGATCAGGCAGAGACGATCTCCTTCGAGGAGTTCACCAAAGTCAAACTGCGCGTGGGCAAGATCGTCGAAGCGAACGACCACCCGCGCGCGGACAGGCTGCTCGTGCTGAAAGTTGACCTCGGGGACGAACAGAGGCAGATCGTCGCCGGAGTAAAAGACCACTACGAAGCCGCCAGCCTAGTGGGAACCAACATCATCGTGGTGACCAACCTGGCTCCGCGGACCATGCGCGGCGAGGAAAGCCAGGGCATGCTCCTGGCGGCCAGCACCTCCGACCACAGCCAGGTCGTCCTCGCGACCACGCGCGAAGACATCGCCCCGGGCAGTGGAGTGGGCTAATCATGGCGGTCTCCAGGAAGAAACCCACGAGGCGCAAGTCCACCGCAATGGACGTCCGGACCGTCTGCGCCGCGCTGCAGAAGCTGGCCCCTCTGGAACTCGCCGAGGGTTGGGACAACGTGGGTCTGCTCGCCGGCGACACCGAGGCGGCGGTCAAGCGCGTCATGCTGTGCATCGATCTCATGCCCGAGGTCGTCACCGAAGCCGTCGCCGCCAAAGTGCAGATGGTCATGGCCTACCACCCGCCGATCTTCAAGGCGGTCTCGCGCCTAGTCGCGCCAGCCCCCACCCCCGAGGCGTCGGTCCATCGCTGCATCGCCAACGGGATCGCCGTCTACTCGATGCACACCGCCCTGGACGCTGCTGAAGGCGGCGCTAACGACGTGCTCGCCCGCCTGTGCGGGCTGAGTGAGACCGGCCCGCTCGAATACACCGAGACCGGCGCTAACCAGTGCAAGATCGCCGTCTTCGTTCCGCCGGATGAGACCGAGCGCGTCGCCGAAGCGATGTTCGCCGCCGGAGCAGGACGAATCGGCGACTACCGCAAGTGCAGTTTCCGCGCTCCGGGCACGGGAACCTTCTTCGGAACGGAATCCACCAACCCGACCGTCGGCGAGTCCGGTCGTATCGAACACGTCGACGAAATCCGCCTGGAAGCGGTCTGCGCCGCGGACGCCCTCCCTGCGGTGATCGATGCCCTGGTCGAAGCCCATTCCTACGAGGAACCCGCATACGACATCTACACGCTCGGACGACGACCGACGCGAGGCGCCGGCCGGGTCGGACGGGTACCTCGCCCCATCACCGTGGGGGCTCTATCCCGCAAGCTCAAGAGGTCCGCGGGGGCGGAGTGCGTCAGCATCGTCGGCGATCCGCAACGCACCATCCGACGGGTCATCGTCGCGGTCGGCGCCGCCGGATCGCTGCCGTTTGGGATTCAGCTTGGTCCGGAGGACGTGATCGTCACCGGCGAGATCCGCCATCACGACGCCCTGGCGATCCGTCGCCGCGATTGCTCCGCCATCGCCCTATCGCACTGGTCCAGTGAGCGCCCGGTGCTGGAACCCCTGTCCGCCCGCCTCCGCGCCTTGCTCCCGGGCGTCGACGTGCGCCTCAGCGAACGCGATGCCGAACCGTTCCACCGCGGGTAGACCCAGCTCTGGCCTCCGGGAAGCCGGCATCTCCGTTGACCAGCGGATTCCGCCCGGGCAAGATGATATTATGAGCCTTGGGGTAGGTCCGCTTACCGATCCGCCCGGCCCATGGAACTCGAACCTTGCCCATGCGTCCAAACAGAACGGGAAGGCCCCCTGACCCCGACCGGACTGCGGCCGGAGAACGGGCGCCTTCCACACGATTCGAGGACGCCGCGTTGATCGAGCGCGTGCGGAGTGGGGATGTGAACGCGTTCGGCCAATTGGTCTCCAAATACCAGGACCGAGTCTACAATGCGTGCTGGCGACTGTGCGGGCATTCCGAGGATGCCCGGGACCTGACCCAGGAGGCGTTTCTGCGGGCCTATCGGTCGTTGGATTCGTTTCGCGGACACAGCGCGTTCTATACCTGGATCTTCCGCATCACGGTGAATCTGGCGCTCTCCCACCGGCGGAAGGCCAGAGTCCGCCAGGCGAAGTCGCTGGATGCGGACCGCGGAGCTGACCAGGAGAGCAGCCCGCTGCGGGATCGCCTGGAGGATCGGAACGCCCCCTCCCCGGACCAGCGGCTCACCGACGCCGAGCTGCACCAACGGGCGGAACAGGCTCTGGAAGCGCTCGATCCGAACCATCGCGCCGTGGTCGTCCTGCGTGACGTGGAGGGATTCGACTATGCGGAGATCGCCCAGATGCTCGACATTGCGCCGGGCACTGTAAAATCACGCTTGCACCGCGCCCGCGCGGCGCTGCGTGCGGAATTCGAGTGAGGTAACCTACTGGCGGCACCCTGGAAGGCAGAGCCAATGCCCTCGACGGACCCGGAAAAACTCGGAGAACAGCTTTCCGCCTACCTGGATGGCGAGCTCAGCCCCCTGGAGACCGCCGAGGTCGAACGGATACTCGCCGCGGACCCACAGGCGGCTGCGCTGCTGGAATCGCTGCGCCGCACCGCCGACACGGTGAAGTCACTCCCGCGCCGCCCGGCGCCGGCGGACTTGCTGGACGACTTAGCTGCCCGCATCGAACGCGACCAGTTGCTGGAAAACGGACCGCATGCGGATCAGCCGGTACGTAGCGAGCACGGATCCCGCTGGGGACTGCTCGCCAGCGCCGCGATCGTGATCTTCGCCGTCGGCGGCGGGTTCTACGCCTTCAACCGGATGACGGACGCCGTCTCCGACAACGCCCCCAGAGTGGCCTTGAACCAGAACGAACCACGTTCCTACGCCGCGCCAGAAGTCAAACAACCACCTAGCCCAACCGCACTCGACGCCCATGCGCCGTCCATCGCCACGGACCGAAAAGGTCTGCGCTCGGTGGCTCCTGCCGCTGAAGACAAGGCAGCCTCGAAGAAGGCTGCGCCCGGCAACCGCAAGGAGCAGACCCTCGCCCCGGACACGTGGCTGGCGATGTTAGACGACGGAGATGACGACCCCGACGCCCACCGACCACGGGGTAACGCATCCTCGATCTTGGTTGCACCGGAGTCGGACAACCTGCTGGCCCGCGAGCACGGCAGGGCTGGCGAGTTGGCTGAACTGCTGAACCTCGAAGCCAAGCTGCACTTCGGGGCATCCCCCACGGAGGTGCTATCCCATCAGTTCTCCGTCGAACCGGTGCAACTGGACTGCTCGTTTTCCGGCGAAGAGCAAGTGGTCCGCGCTCAGCAGCGCGTGCGTACGTTCGCTCTCGACAACAGCCTCCAGATCATCTCCGACACAGATCACGCCGATGGCACAGCGTTGCTTCCCGCGTCCGGGCTTATCGTCGAAGGGCAGCAACCGCGCAACTTCATCGCAGAGCAAGGCGAGCATCAGGTCCTCCTGCGCCTGCCCGCAACCGCGCTGGGTTCGCTGGTGGAGGAGCTGGATGACGATCCGCGGTCGAACATGCGCCTGAGGGCGGGCGGTCTGGTGGTGGCGGAGAATCGCTCCCGGCTTGAGAAGATGCTGCACGCTTCAAGACGGGAGTTGCGCAGCGCCGACTCCGGAAGGTCGTTAATCGACTTCTGTGGATTCGCCCTGCAGGACCAACTCAAGCCCAAGCCCGCCGAAACCAGGGACAAGGGGCTCGGTACGGCTCGTCGGGCAAAAGGCGAATCCGAACCTGGCTTGGATGCCGAACTTCCTTCCCCGCCCGCGCCCGAATCGCCGGGTGACGCCCCGTCGTCATCACTCCCTGCCGACAAGGCGGAATCCTCAAAACCGACCTCCGCGTCGATGGCCGTCGCCGCCGAGATGATTACCCTGGTACTCAACCTGCGGGTAGAACCCCACCTGCCCGAGGTCCACAACGGTCCAGAGGCTGCCTCACAACCCGCGAGCCGCCAACCGACCACCGCACCCACCACCCAGGCGTCAGAGCTTTCGGAGAATCCATAGCAGCCGCGCCAGACGGTCGTCGCCCATCCGCAGCTCGTACGCATACGGCTTTACCACCTCGAAGGAGTGCTGCTGCGCCGCCCGCCCGCCCGCGTCCCGTTCCTCCGCGGACATCCCGGGAGTCTTGTAGACGACCAGGTAGCCGCCCCGTCGAACCAGCCCCTTCACATAATCCACACAGCGGTCTATCGGTCCGATCGCCTTGCAGGTCACCAGATCAAACCGCGCGGCACAACGCCACTCCTCAGCCCGCCGCTGTTCGGCGCGAATGTTGCCCAGCCCCAATCGTGTGCAGGTCTCCGCCACGAAGTCCACCTTCTTCGCCGTCGAGTCGATGGCGGTCACGTTGCCCTGCGGATGCATGATCGCCAGAGGAACCGCGGGAAACCCCGCTCCCGTGCCCACGTCCAGCACCCGAGCCACCCTCACATTCGCGCCCGCCACCCAGCCGAGCAATGCTATGGAATCAGCGAAATGTTTGACCGCCGCCTCCACCGGATCAACCACCCGGGTGAGGTTGAAGGACAGATTGGCTTCGACCACCGCCTGATAGTACCGGAACATCTCCGCGAGTTGGACTGAGTCTGGGATGGGCGCCTCCGCCGGCAAAGCCTGAATCAGCGCCTCGCCGAAGGCGGCTGGGTCCGCCGTGCTCAACTGGCCACCAGCTCGATCCGCTCGAACCGATCCACGTCGATCAAGCCCTGATCCGTGACCTTCAGCGAACCGATCACCGAGAGACTCAGGAAGGACAGGGTCATGAACGGTCGGCGCAGGGTACACCCGAGCTTCTTCGCAGCTTCGTTGAGCGTCCGCAACTGCGCGCTCAGCACGTCGGCGGGCTCGTTGCTCATCAACCCCGCGATGGGCAGCGGGACATCCGCGAGCACCTTGCCGTCCTTGACCACGCAGAACCCGCCGCGGATCTTCACCAGGTGAACCGCCGCGGCGAACATGTCCGCGTCGTTGGTTCCCGACACCACCAGGTTGTGCGAATCGTGAGCGACCGATGAGGCGATCGCCCCGCTCTGCATCCCGAATCCGCGGACGAATCCTAGGCCTACGCTCCCGCTGGCTTGATGACGTTCGATCACCGCCAGCTTGGCGATGTCCCGGGCTGGGTCGGCGCTCAGTCGTCCTCCGACGACCGGCATCTCCTCCAGGGAACGCCCGGTGACGATCGAACCGTCCTCCGTCTCGATCAGGTGGATCTTCACCGTTTCCGCGGAGCTGTCCACGCCAACCGCCAACTGATCGGGCTCCAGCCAATGAACATTGACCGTACTCCTCAGGATAGGGCGGTGCGGCCCGCGCGCGTGGCTGTCGACGTACTGCCCCTCGCGGGCCACGAGCGTGCCCGACTGGTACACCTGCGTCACCCGACACGCCTGGAGATCGTCGAGCACGGTGAGCGACGCGCGATACCCCGGCGCCACCGCCCCAAGATCCCGCAATCCGAAATAGCACGCCGCGGTATAACCCGCCATCCGAATGGCCCGGATCGGTGGAATCCCATACTCGATCGCCCGGCGCACCATACAATCGATATGCCCCTCGCTACGCAGGTCATCGACGTCCTTGTCATCGGTAACGAAGATGAACCGGTCCGCGGTCTCCGGCGTGACCAGCGGCAGAAGCGCGTCCAGGTTTCGCGCCGCGGAACCTTCGCGAACCATGATGTGCATGCCCAGGCGCAGCTTCTCGCGGGCTTCGTCCACCGTGGTACACTCGTGATCGCTCTGCACCCCGGACGCGATGTAAGCGTTAAGATCCTTTCCGGACAGGCCCGGAGCGTGCCCATCGATCACCCGCCCGCGGGCGACCTTCAGCTTGTCCATGACGTCTTCCGCGCCCCCCACCACCCCTGGGTAGTTCATCATCTCCGCCAGCCCAACCACCCACGGATCGCTCAACAGCGGAAGCAGATCGATCGCCCCCAACTCGCCCCCCGCGCTTTCGAACTGAGAAGCCGGTACGCAGGAACTGAGCATCACATACACGTGGATGGGACAGTACTTGCTGCTCGAGAGCATGAAGCGGATGCCCTCCGCCCCCAGAACATTGGCGATCTCGTGCGGGTCCGCCACTACGGCAGTGGTCCCGCGCGCCGCCGTCAGCTTGGCGAACTCGAACACGCTGAGCATGGACGATTCGATGTGTACATGCCCGTCGATGAAGCCCGGACAGACATACTGCCCTCCCAGGTCGACGCTCTCCGCCCCCTCGTACTCGCCAATCCCGACGATGTACTCACCGGCGATAGCCACGTCCCCCTCGTGAATCTCGTTGGACAGGACGTTAACAATGCGGCCGTTCTTCAGCACCAGGTCCGCCGGCTGGCGCCCGGTGGCTATTTCGACAATCTGGTCAGGATCCATCTACGTCTCTCCGCATGAGCCTCTTACCCACCACTCCACGTCTCCGCCATCGGCAGCCGCGAGAGTATACCGGCTCGCCCCACCATGTGCATCCGTAGCGGAAGTTGTGGCACGCATACGGGTGCATCCCGAACAAGGTGGCAGAAACTGACGAGGGTGGCATGGGCAAGCAGCAGCTTGCCCGTGGAGTCGTCCAACACGGGCAAACAAGTTTGCCCATGCCACCCGGAATGGGATGCGCGGGTGCCCCGTCCTTTGCGCAGCAAAGGGTGGGATCCCACCATCTTACGCGATCTCAGAGTCCCATCTTCCTTCAGGAAGGACGGAGTACCCCTTCTCGCCAGGCAGCAACCTCGTCCGCAGCCGCAGTATCCCCTGTGAGAATCAGCGAACCATCAAAACGCACCTCGCGCAGAGCGCGCCGCACGCCCGCGGACCCTGCACCCGCCTCGACGACCACCGCCGCCAGCCGATGCTGCAAGGTGAAGATCCAGTCAACCGGATCGCCAACCCGACCACAGGCTGAGCAGTCCAACGCCGCGGCCAACAGGGGCGAGTTCACCCGGTCGATCAACTCGCGGAACTCCGGCGGGGAGAGCAGAAACCCATGGTGACAAGGTATGACCCCCGCAACCACCCCGCTACGCTCGCAATCCAGCCGCAGCGTCTCCAGGCTGAGGTACGTCGCGTTCAGAGATTCTTGGTACGACGACGCCTCGTCGCAAGCTCCGCCGTCCGCCGCCGGGATACCGAGATTCGCCGGGACCCAGCGGACCACCCGCGCCCCCAGCCACGCGCAACGGTGCAGTATGTCGCGTACCTTCTCGAGCGCCCGGTGGCAGCGCTTGCCGTCCGCGGATCCCGTATGGGTCTGCGGACTGTCCGCCAGGAGCACCGATCCCACCCGCAAACCGTATCGCTCCGCCTGCTCCGCCAGGGCGCGACAGGCTTCTTCCGGCGCGTTCGGTTCGACGACGCCCCCAGCCCCCAGCACGATCTCCACGCCATCAAAACCAGCCGCCCGCACCTCAGCCAGGCGTTCCGGCAGCAGTTCCGGACCAACGTCGCTGTGAATACCCGCGAGGATCCGCATGTCGTACACCACGTCTCCCAGTCCGCCAGGGTGGACCTCCCCACATCGCCCAGAACCGGCAATCCAACCGGTTCTCCGCCCGGCTGATTGCCCGCCACCTTTGGGCTAATTATACTCGCGGTAGAGCGGAAGCGCAACGTAACCGCCAACACGAAACGATTGAACCCCGTGGAGTCCACCGCAAAAATCCGCGTCCTGCCCGACCTGCTGGTCAACAAGATCGCCGCTGGCGAGGTTGTCGAACGCCCTGCCAGCGTAGCCAAGGAGCTGATGGAGAACGCCCTCGACGCCGGAGCCAGCCGCGTCACCCTCACCATCGAGGACGGCGGCAAGCAACTGATCCGGGTAACCGACGACGGCGAGGGCATGACCGCCGAAGATCTCCGCCTGGCGATCACTCCCCACGCCACCAGCAAGCTCGCCTGCGAGGAGGATCTCTACGCCATCGTCAGCATGGGCTTTCGGGGAGAAGCTCTGGCTAGCATCGGAGCGGTGTCCAGCCTGCGAATGACCTCGCGGAAGCGTGACGCCCTCGAGGGACACTGTATCACCGTCGCCGGAGATCAGATCCAGACCTCGCAGACCGCCGGATGCCCGGAGGGAACCACCGTCGAGGTCCGCGATCTGTTCTTCAACGTCCCCGCCCGGCGCAAGTTTCTGCGCGCCCGGGCGACGGAGACCGGACACGTCAACGAGCAGTTTGCCCGCCTGGCGTTGGGTTTCCCCGAGTGCGCGTTCGAGCTGACTAATCAGACCCGCGTCACCCACCGACTCCCCGCGGGCCAAAGCGTCCGCGAACGGATCGGCAGCCTATACAGCCGCGAGCTGGCTGAAGAACTGATCCACCTCGAGCGCGACGAGCGCGGGTTGATCCTGGACGGATACGCCGCTCCGCCAGCCCGCTCGCGTTCGACGACATCCTGGCAGTATCTCTTCGTCAACGGGCGCTTCGTGCGCGATCGCTTCGTTCAGCACGCCATCCGCGAAGCCTATCGCGGACTCATGGAGCACAACCGTCAGCCGGTCTACTTCGTATTCCTGACCGTCCCGCCGGAAGCGGTGGATGTGAATGTCCACCCCACCAAGATCGAGGTGCGCTGGCGAGACTCCAATCTGATTCATTCGCAACTGCTCAGCGCCTTCCGCGAGACCTTTCAACGCGCCGATCTAACCCCCAGCTTCCAGGCCGACCGCGCCGCGAACCGCGGTTTTCAACCCGGGCGGTCTGATGCCGACGGCGATCCGGATCGTGCTCGCCAGCAGCTCGCCGACGCCCTGCGCTCCGCCACCCCCATCGTGGGCAACTCCGCCCCACCAGCCTACGGCGGCGCCGGGCCTGCATTCCCCTCCCGGAATGCACCGTCCCCAGCCGCCGCAGCGGCAGGTTCTCCGGTCGATGCTGCATCGGCAGCTGAACTCTGGCGGTCAACCCACACCGATTCACCACCGGAGGACGGCGAACTCCCCTCGGAGCGGGGGATGGCGACTGCACTCGACCCCACCCGCTCATCCCGGGCTATTCAACTGCACAACACCTACTTGGTGGTCGAGTCCGACGAGGGCATGCTCATCATCGACCAGCACGCCCTCCACGAACGTATCCTCTACAACCAGTTCTGTGCGCGGATCACCGCCGGCCCGCTGGAGAGTCAGCGACTGCTGCTCCCCGAAACCCTCACCATCGCTCCGCGACAACTGGCTCTGCTGCAAGGAAACAACCCGCTGCTCGAACGGCTGGGGATCGAGGTGACCCCGTTCGGTCACGACGCGATCGCGGTCCACTCCTTCCCCGTCTTGCTCAAGGACACCGACGTGGGCCCGTTCATGCGTGATCTGCTGGACAAGCTCGAACACCAGGACAACGAGGGCAAACTCGCCGACACCGAAACGGTGATCCACGAACTGCTCGACATGATGGCCTGCAAGGCGGCGGTCAAAGCCGGCGACCCGCTCACGCCCCAGGAGATTGACACGCTGGTAGCCCAGAAGAGTCTGGTGGAGAAGTCGAGCAACTGCCCCCACGGTCGCCCGACCACCCTGCGCTTGAGCGTCCAGGATCTGGAAAAGCAGTTCAAGCGCACGTAGCAATCCGTAGCAGAACTCTCTTGCTCATGGGCATCATAGATGTAGCGTCACCCCTTGTGGGTGACGAATAATACGCATTCTGGCTAGTTCTCGCGCTAACCCCATCCCGTTCGACAGATGGTCCGAAACCTGCGTTGGGTGGCATGGGTAAGCTTTGCTTACCCGTGTAGCGTGCCGATGACGCACGGGCAAACAAGTTTGCCCATGCCACCCGCCGCGCAACCATGACAGGGCCTGAGCAACGCACAGCTTCTATCCGTGACACGTATAATACGAACAAGGGGGCCATCGCTTCGCGGCGTGAGGCAGGATGCGTGGATCATTCGACCTTAGCGACCACGATGGTGATGTCGTCCGTCTGCCGGGCCAGACCGACGAACCGGCGCACGTCCCAGAGCAACTGCTTCGCCAGCGTCGGCGCATCCAGCTTGGCATACCGCCACACTGACTCCCGCAAACGCTCGCGACCGAACATGCGCTCGTCGAAATCGAGGGCTTCATTCACCCCGTCGGTATAGCTGACCAGGATGTCTCCCGGCTGAAGGTCCACAATTCCGCGGGAGTATTCCGTGTCGGGATCCACGCCGATCACCATCCCGCCGGTGCTCAGTTCGTGTACTCGACTCCCCATGGGTCCGTGCTCCGCCGTCCGGAACAGAAGCCCGGGTTCATGCCCCGCGTTGCAGTAGGTGAGCCGCCGGCCATCCGCGGAGAGCACTCCATAGAAGAGCGTCGCGAACTCGCTGGAGAGCGTATCCCGCGACATGTGCCGGTTAACCAGAGTAACGATCTCGTCCAGGTTGTAGATGCTGTGAGCGTGGGCCCGCAACGCCGACCGAACCGACGCCATCATCAGCGCCGCCGAGACCCCCTTGCCCACCACGTCGGCTACACACACCCCCAAGTGTCCCTCGGGAAGTTCGATGAAGTCATAGAAGTCTCCGCCCACGTCGAGTGACGGATTGTAGACACACCCGAAGCTGATGCTCGCGTGCGTGCGCGGAGCCGCGGGGATCATCCGCCGCTGGATCGCCGCAGCCTCATGCAGGTGAAACTCGCGCCGCTCCGCGCTGAGCTGGTCTTGATGCAGGCGGAAGAGCTGCAGAGCTGCCGCCACCTGCGAACCGATCGAGCGGATCAGCGCCACCTGAAAACTGCTGAACTCGCACTCGTAATCCGTATAGACCCGAATCACCCCGATGGTCTTGCCCTGGTAGGCCATGGGGATACACAGCCCGCTCACCAGGCCCTCGGCTCGGGCCTGATCCGGGTAGCGCGTTCCCGGATCACCAGGCACATTGCGTATGTAGACGGTTTCACCGCCGAAGGCGGCGCTGTCGATGGGGTTCTCGCCCAGCAGAACCGACCCCTTCTCCAGATACGCCGAAGACAGGTTGTAGCCCGCCACGATACGCAGCTCACCGCTCTCCGGATCGTGCAGACGAATGCTGCACGACCTAACCTCCACCACCCCACAGATCCGCTCAGCCGTCGCCGTCAGAATCTCCGGAAGCTCCTCCGTTCCGGCGAACATCGCCGTCAGATCGTGTACCGCCTCCAGCTCCCGCACCCGCTGCGTCATCCGGCGATGGCGGCGACATAGCTCCGCCAACCGATCCGCGAACAGGTGCAGAAACCGGGTTACCACGCCTTCGCGTTCGCCCGGAGGAGAGTCTGCCGACCTCGCCGCCCTGCCCAATTCGATCGGGCTGATCCCGTGCTCATCCGCCAACCGCACGACCGCCTCATGGTCCGCCCCAGCCCCAGCCCGTTCTCCCAGGACCACCGTAGCTACGTGTCGCCCGTCAACCCGCACGGGCGCCGAGAAATGAAGCGCCCCCGCATGACACAAGCCGGTCTCCAGACGCATCACCTGCCGAGCGCGCTCGCTCACGCTCTCCCGGCACGCAGCCAAGCCTCCCGCCGACTCGGTCATCAGCCCGCAGAACGCCGAAGGACACGAAGGCTGGGTTACCAAACCACCCGTCGGATCGCAGATGCAAAGCGTGACGCGCCCCAGCGCAGCAAAGGTATCCTGCATGCGCTGCAGCTCATCGAGACCGACCGCCGACAGCAGCTCGGCTACATCTCTGGCATCGTCGCCCCGCGCCGCCGGCTGAT
The DNA here is from genome assembly GCA_024231775.1 of bacterium. Taxonomy (GTDB): domain Bacteria; phylum Planctomycetota; class Phycisphaerae; order UBA1845; family UBA1845; genus JAAEQG01. The sequence goes on along the minus strand of JAAEQG010000872.1, from coordinate 4,043 downwards.
CCGCCGAAGCATCTCCGGGCCCCATCTGCTCCATCACCACAAACGACTCCAAAAGTCGTGATCCGCACCATCACCAAACGCCGAGTATACCGGCACTTCACCGGCATCTCCAAGCCGCGCTGATCGGATAGACCAAACCGTCTCGATGTGCGTATGAATGAGGAAGCGCCCCGACAATCCCGCAACCACTCTTCCGGAAACGGCGATGGTGCCGTTCCCATTAGCGTACATGCGGTTCTGCGCCGGTGAATCTGAATCGATGAGCAATCCGAGCCGCGCCCGTAAGGAAGCGGTCCTATCGCGGGAACGTCTGTTTTGGGCATCTCCGCTCCCTAACGGTCGCGGCTCGGTTCAGGTTACACCGGCAAACGGTGCGTGACGTAGCACCAGTGACTTGTGCAGGCGGACGACACGCATGGGTATCACCCTGAAGGGACACAGGATTGCAGCCGGCGGTGTCGGGCCTGAGCAACTGGGTGGAAGTGTGCTCGGCGGAACGGTACTCTGGTAGGCGATGCCCAGCCGGCTGAGCCCTCCCACCTTGGGGGGGTCGGCTGCGGTTAAGCCCGAGGTGGTCCAATGCCCCGAGGTCGGCAAGCTGCATCCAGACGCGACCGTCACCCTGGCGATCGACGCACCCGCACGGAACCGCCGCCGTCGGCGGAACGCGGCAGCATCTTCGACCGACCCGACTTCTGGATCGGGCTGGGCGTGGCGATCATTGCCCTGACGGTTCGGATCTGGTTCCTCTGCGAACACTCCCAAAACCCCAGCTTCCACATCCCCCTGGTGGACTCCGGCCAGTACCACGCCGTAGCCAAGGGGCTCGTGGAGGGAGAAGGCTTGGGGCCGGGGTTCTTCTGGCAGCCGATCTTCTACCCGATGGCCCTCTCCGCGGTCTATTGGTTGGCGGGGCCCTCCGTGCTCTGCGCCCGAATCGCACAGCTCTTGCTGGGTGCGATCACCTGCGTGCTGACGCTCCGCCTGGGGCAGCGCGCCTTCGGCCGCGCCACTGGCATCATTGCGGGGCTGATCACCGCCCTGTACGGCCCCCTGGTGTTCTACGAATGTGAGTTGGTCGGAGCAGGCTGGGCGGCGTTCTGGTCGGTGGTGATCCTGCTGGGCCTGCTGTGGGCTGGGCAGCGACCTTCGCCTTGGCGCTGCGGACTTCTGGGCGTGTGCGGGGCGTTGTGTGTGGTAACGCGTCCGGCGTTTCTCCCCTTCGTCGTCGCTGCCGGGATCTGGTTGGGGATCGTGTCGGCGCGTCGATCCACCGGTCTGACAGTCGTTAAACGGCTGACGGCGCTGGCCCTGGGTCTGCTGATTGTCACCGCGCCCGTGTCGCTTGCCCAACGGCGGGTGATCGGTCACCTGGGCTTTCTGCCTACTTCCGGTGGGCTGAATCTGTACATCGGCAACAACGCGGCGCGTTGTGACACCCTGACCATCCGCCCCGGTCCGGAGTGGATGCGACTGGTGCGTTGGCCCAATCGCGAGGGCCGCACAAACCAGCTCGCGGCTGCGCGATTCTTCTATGGCAAGGTCTGGGCTTTCGCCCTCGACGATCCGCTGCGCTTCATCGGCGACATGGCGCACAAGGGAGCGCAGATGCTCAACGGACGGGAGCTTCCGCGCAACCTGGATCTCTACACGTTCCATGAATGGTCCAAGCTCCTGCGCGGACTGGCCTGGAAGCACGGGGGGTTCGGATTCCCCTGGGGCGTGCTGCTGCCCCTCGCGGTGGCGGGGCTCATTCTCCACTGGAGGCGGGCGCCAGCCCCTCTGCTCCTGTTCGTGATCCTGTACCCCCTCGCGGTGGTTATGGTGTTCGTCGCCGGGCGTTATCGCGTTCCCGTCGTGCCCGCCCTGGCGGTCCTGGCGGCGGCGGCCTGCACAGGATTCGTCGATCTCCTGCGTACCGGCAAATGGCGCCGGGTCGCGTTCATCGGAAGCGTTGCCCTGTCGATCGGTGTCGCCACCAGCCTACCCGGACCGGCGTGTGAGGAGAGAATCGACTACTCCGCAGAGCTGTACGTCCTGCTCGGCGACACCACCGCTCAATCCGGAGACCTCCAAGCCGCGGAGGGATACTACCGCAAGGCGCTGGACAGTTCCCCGGAATCACCCAGAGCTCATAACCACCTCGGGGTCGTCCTGGGCAAGCGTGGCGACCTCGAAGCGGCGTTGGCTGAGTTTGCCGAGGCGCTCCGCGGCGACCTCACCGCGCGCCTCCGCGCCAACGTCCACTACAATCGGGGAAATGCGCACGATGCCGCCGGCGACTCCGCGCAAGCCCTGGGCGACTACAACGCCTGCCTCGAACTCGATCCGGAGTTCGCCCCGGCGCTGTGCCGGCGCGGGACGACCCACCACGTCCTGGGGCAGCTCGAACAGGCTCGCGCCGATTGGCAGCGGGCTCTGGAGGTATCGGTCACCGCCGCAACCGCCGAGTACGCTCGTAAACGTTTAGGGCAACCGTAGCAAGAGGGGCGCTGATCGGATCTGGAGGTGCGCCACGGCGTCTCAGCATTGTTTTATAGACAACGGCGTACGACGCGGCGATGATAGTCGGCGCGAACCGGCGGGCAACCGTCCGGGCGACAGCTTGGCGACACGGTCACCGAATGGGTACGAATCGGGAGAAGGATCCCATGAAGCATAAGAGGGCGATACTGATGCAGGCGGCCTGCGCGGGGCTGCTGGGATGCGCCGTAGCGGGCTGTTCACAGGTCAAACCAGCCGCACCAGAACCGGCACCACGGAGCGCAGTGGTGGAGGACGCAGCAGCACCTGTGCCTCCAGCCGATCCACCTCCCGTCGAAGTGGAGCGCCCACCGAGTCAGACGACAACGAAGGCTGCCGAGCCCGTGTCCCCACCGTCGCCACCACCACCAGCTGACCCACAGCCTCAGCAGGATTCACCAAGAGTCGCAGACTCGCCGCACACGCTTGGTCTTCGGCCGGGAGACCTCCTGCCAGAAGATCTTGAATTCAAAGGAGCCACCCACCAAGCCCGCAACCGCGATGCTCTGGTCGTCTTGTGGGAGGATGCCGGGCCGGAAGATCAGCCTCCACAGCGTCTGTTCGTCTTCACTGACAACGATGGTAGGATCACCCGCACTCAGTGGGCCCTTCCCGGTGAAGGCCTGCTCACCGGCGCCGAGCTGTTCTTCGACTTCATCGTCCCCGAGGAGATCTACTCCGATCCGCCGACGCCTGACCACGAGCAACTGCTGATTGGCGATGAGCTCCAGGCCGCCATCACCTCAGGCGATCTGCGGAAGATGGCGGAGCAGGTTGGCGCACTCGGCGCCGCCCAGGCGGAGCTGGACATGTCTCACTGGAAGGGGGCGCTGGTCCTCGGGGTGATCGAAGCCGAACTCGGTCAGCACATCAAGCCGGACATGCTCTCCTACGCACGGCAACCGCGCGACGTCGGGGAGTACGCATTCTACACAGTCGGCCGGGTTCCGGACGCGGAACTCTTCCCCACCGGCAAGGATCGCTGGACTCCAAAGGACGAGTTGATCCGCGATCGCGGTGCGTGGTTCATGTCCATCGCTCTGCATCTGTTCGCGTTCTACGACATGGGCGGTATTACCGAGCCGGGCTTCGACGTGACCATCCGGCACCATGACTTCTGGTCCGCGCGCGTGACCCGCATACGCAACCTCGGCGACCGCCGCATCCGCATCGAAGACCGCGCCATACCGGCCACCCAATTCGGAGAGAAACTGCCCCAACCCTGACAACCCGTGGCGAAGCTCTCATCCTTGTGGGACCGGCTTTCCAGCCGGTCTCCAGGGTCCGTAGAATCTGGACGACAGGCTGGAAATCCGGGTGCCCCGTCCTTTGCGCAGCAAAGGGTGGGGACTTACACGGTTTGAGCTTACCGATTGGAGTCCGCATCGAACTGATGGAGCCGCGGATACACACCGATCAACGCGGATCAGAGGACACCCCAATCCGCGCCGGGTGCCCCATCTCGTTGATCCGCCTCCAGGCGGCCCTCGAGGTGGGGGACAGACTGGCCGCGAAGATGC
>JAAEQG010000871.1 GCA_024231775.1 bacterium | reverse complement strand
CGTATGACGATCACGGTCGCCACCCCCGTTCTGCACAACGGTTTTCTCTTTGTTACCAGCTTCTACGACGGGGCTCTGTTGCTCAAGCTGGCTCCCGACGAACTCGCCGTCGAGCAGGTGTGGCGACGCCTCGGGCCCAACGCGCGGGAGACCGATGCGCTGCACTGCTGCATCTCCACGCCCATCTTGGAAGGCAACCATATCTACGGCGTGGACAGCTACGGGGAACTGCGCTGTCTGGACCTGAAGACCGGGGATCGGATCTGGGACGACCTGAGCGCGACGCCCAAGGCACGCTGGTCCAACATTCACATGGTGCGGAACGGCGAGAAGATCTGGATGTTCAACGAGCGAGGCGAGTTGATTATCAGCACACTCTCGCCCCGCGGGTTTCAGGAGATCAGTCGAACCAAACTCATCGAGCCGACGAAGGCGCAGTTGAGCCAGCGGGGTGGCGTCTGCTGGTCGCACCCGGCCTTTGCGTACAAGCGGATCTACGCCCGCAACGACGAGGAGTTGGTCTGTGCCGATCTGTCCGCGCCGCAAGCGCGCTAGATGT
>JAAEQG010000870.1 GCA_024231775.1 bacterium | reverse complement strand
GGACCGTGCGGCCGTTCGAGAGTCCAGGGCGGCCCCCGCTCCAGCGCCGGGCAGCAAGCTCCCGAGCCGCGCCGATTGGATCTCAGGTAAGGTCTCGTGGGAGGAGGCAACTGGACTTCCGCCGATGGAACCGGTTGACGTGCCCACCCCAGATAAGGCGTTCCCACCCCAGAGACAAACCGTCCCCGTCCGCAATGTTGAGTTTCCACCGCAGCCCTCGGGAGAACGTGTGCGGATCGGCGTCAACCGGCAGTTCCCCAACATCGCTTCCCCACCTGCGCCGCCTTATCCGGACGTCGACGGGGCACCCAGCCTTCCCGCTCCACCGTCGTTCGACTCGCAACCGGCGCAGATGTCTCGTGGAGCCGCGACGCAGGAAAGGGCAGCGCAGGTTCCGGCGATGAGCACGACCGCACTCGAAACAAAAACCGACCAGCAGACGGCAGTGTTAACAGAAGCCATCCGGGAGCAGACGGGAGTCATGAGGGACGTGGTCAATCGTCTTGACTCGCAGCAGCAGCCGCTCCCTTGTCCTCCACGCCCCAATAGTTCATCCGTAGCAAACATGGCACATAGCTGAGGCTTACCATGAGCGACGAAATTCTCCGCAGCCTACAAAATCAGACCCGGCAACTCGAATCGGAGCTATCGGTTCTCCGGTCACAGATGGGGTCTGGCGGAATCATCCGGCCAGCCGAGTTCGGGCGCCGGGAGTGGTTGCTCCGAGGTAAGCATGACTGGCACTGCTGGCGGTGGTGGTGCTGGGGGGTGCTGTCTTTCAATCCATGGATCAACGGCGAAAGCAATCAGGCAGGACTTGTGATGTATTGCGACTTCGCGGCGAACGACAGCCAGTGGAAATGCACCCTCTGCGGTCGCGTGATGCGAAAACGAAACGACCGATCTCCCGTAGCGACGTGCAGCGGTCCAGTTCCTGTAG
>JAAEQG010000869.1 GCA_024231775.1 bacterium | reverse complement strand
TGGTACAAGCGTTCGCGGGTGTGCTCGTAAGCTCTTGCTGTTGCGTTGGTTCCGTGCGGTGCTCGCGGCCTTTTAAGCCGTTTGTCGTGGGTTCGAGTCCCACCGTCCTCAGTGCCGCATCACGTGTGTCAGCACCGGCCGACGCGCGCCGACCGGGCCTTCGAGCAGGCCGTCGCCCGCTCGTTCCGGTCGCACCAGTCCAACCCATCGTGCGAATGGTGTCAGTCCCCCCGGCGGTGGAGCGCCCTGTGATAGGCTTCGGTTGCTTGCTCTGTTACCGTCGGCGTCCGACCACGAGCGGGCCACCGAGGGCGAGTAGGGAAAGCGTGGCGGGCTCGGGAATGTGAGCCATCCACGCTTCGGTGTTGCCACTGGCATTCGTGCCCTGTCCAACAATGGTCAACCCGTCGTCTGAGACGCCGAACGCATGCACCAACCGTGTGAAGCCGTTCAGATCAAGGTCATAATCATTCACGAGGACATCCTGAAGGAGACGCATGCCCTCGGTGGAGTCCCAGATGAATGCTTCCGTGCCCAACTCTGTAGTGCCAGCTCCTACCACTACTGAACCGTCGGCTGATACGTCGAAGGCACTGCTTTGGAGAATTCCCCCCGGCAGGTCGCCAAGCCCGACCATTTCGCCCGCCGCAGTCCAACGAAAGGCTTCAACAGCTCCGCCGGAGTTCGCCGACCTGCTGTCTCCCACGACAACCAAACCGTCGGCTGAGACGGCCTCGGCCCTGCTGAAGCTCGCTCCGCCCGGCAGGTCGCCAAGCCCGACCATGCCGCCCGCTTCAGTCCAGCGATAAGCCTCATCGCCCGATAGAGTATTGCTGAGCCCAACTACCACGGAGCCATCAGCCGAAACGCTGGTGGCGTTGCTCCTGAACGACCCTCCGGGCAAATCGCCCAAGCCGATCATGCCGCCCGCCTCAGTCCAGCGGAAAGCCTCTCCCTGCAGACCGGAATCGGGCGAACTCCCGAATCCCACGATCACCGAACCATCTGCGGAAGCTCCAGAAGCTGCACTGTTGAAGCTACCCCCCGCCAAGTCGCCCAAGCCAACCATGCCGCCTGCCCCAGTCCAGCGAAAAGCTTCGACGGAGTTGCCGGAATCACTCGACTTGCTGGATCCCACAACAACCGAGCCATTGGCCGAGACTCCAGCAGCTTCACCATTGGAATCCGATCCCGGGAGATCACCAAGGCCGACCATGCCACTCGCCGAAGTCCAACGAAAAGCCTCACCAACTCCGACAGAGTCCGCTGAATCACTGGACCCCACCACGACCGAACCATCCGCCGATGTTGCGAAGGCAGTGCTTCTGAAGTTTCCTCCAGGGAGGTCACCCAAGCCCTGGAAGCTCGGGGCCGCTGCCAAGATGGGTAGAGCCGTCCACAGAACCGCAACCACCACCGCAATCAACGCAAGACGTGTCATCGCCGTGTCCTACCTGTCAGAGACCCAGACAGGCGACGCCCTCCCGCCCGACCATCGGCGCACAAATAAAGAGAGCCCGCCCACAAGCGTCTCTCTCTGCCCTGCTTACTGATTGTCCCGTCGGTGGAATGACTCCACCATGTCCTGCAGGCTACAGGTTCCCCGCCTGCGATGCAAGCAGAAACTCCCGCTGACACCACCACCAAAGGGCCACCCCAAACAATACCCAAACTTTTAGCGCCTGCATCGGTGCGGGTGATCGGTGATAATGTTCGCTGGTCAAGGGCGCTCTCCCGATCATTCCCCTCTCCGGCCCGAACCTTCGGGGAGCGACTTTGACCTATTCTTACGGAGAATAAGGTAAACCGACCGAATCGAGACGGCGGAGCGGTGCAAACCCTATTCTTGCGTATGTAAGGGGCATGACAACCGCCATGAAATAGGGCATAAAACAGGTTACTGAGACCCCGTTGGCGCCATCGCCAGGGTGTTTTTTTACGAAGTCGAAGGTTCGAGTCCCACCGTCCTCAGTGCCGTATCCCGCGGGCCAGCACCGGCTGGCGTGCGCCGACCGCTGTCAGCTCCGACGCTTACGCACCCTGGAGCATCGTCCGCTCCGCGGTTGCCGCGCAGCGTCACGATGCCCGCGACAGTCTGCACCAACGAAAGGAAACCACCATGAGAAGGCAATACGGATCGCGTGCCATAGTTGCAGTCGTCGCCGCCGAACGATCGATAGCAGACATAGCGCTATGAAAGCGGGCCGGTGAACCCTTGAACGAAGCCAGCGAGGTCTTCAAGGTCAACGTCCTCGTCCCCATCCTGGTCCATCATCGCGCACGGTTCGGTTGGAGGCACACTGCCTGCACCGGGCGAGTAGCACTCCTGCACGGCGGCGTAGTCCGCCAAGTCCCGGTCGCCGTCGTCGTCAGCGTCGCCCCGGTAGAGCCACGTCCGTTCATACATCAACTCCGGAACAGAATCGACGACAGCGACCGATTCAGGAAAAGTGTCTATCGGCACTTCAGTGTCTGCGTACTCTTCGGGACGGATGGGATAGGGCTGCATGTAGTAGTCCTCGCCCGCTGGGGGCTCGCTGCAATCCGATAGCTGTGCTCCCGCGACCGTGTACACGCCGTCCACGTCCGTTGGCGCCATGGCCACGTTGACCGACGAGGGCGACGCGACGGCATGGGCCCTACCTACCCAGCATTCCAGCCAATCGCGCTGCGCCTCTTCGATCGGCAGGGGATCGCTCGTGAAGGAGTAGCCGGTGCGAATCCACTTCATGGTCACGCTGTCAGGCGTCACGTGAAACTGCGTATACCCGACAACGTTGTATAGTGCCCGAATCCACTCCTTGTCCTGTCCCTGGATGAGCAAATCGCCATAGGAGTCCCTCATTTCCGGGGTCGTAGTGTACCAGGACGACACATTGGTCGGCCTGCCACACTGAAGGTAGTGAACTCCACGCTCCACACTGTCGCAGAAGGCGTGATCGTGCCCGTAGACGAAGAACTGCACGCCGTGCTGCTCCATCAACTGCTGTACGGCGTACTGCTCTCTCTCGGGGTCGCGCGCCTCCACGGCGCTGCCTCTTCCATAGGCCTTCCCAAACCCAGATTTGACGAACCCGCCCACCTGATGGTGGGAGAGGACGAACTTCCATCTTGCGGCCGAAGCGGCCAACACGTTCTGCAGCCAGATCATTTGGGTCGGCCCCAAGGTCCAGTCCGATGGGTCGGTGGGCACCCTAGTCAAACCCACCTTAGTGTAGCGATGCGGGTCCAGGACGATGAACAGCGCGTCGCCCCACGTCCACGCATAGAAGTTCTGGAGATCAGAAGTAATGTGCGTGGGATCATACCAGGCCTGTGGATCGCCGGGGTCGTAATCAGGCGCCCACTCATCAGCGGTGTCGTATCCGGGCGCGCCTTCACCGCCTTCGGGATAGGTGTCGCCCTGTGGGTTGGGAACGAATCGAAGCCTAGCTTCTGTTGCCCACCTCTGATGATAGTCAGTCGGCCCCAGTCCGTTCGGCATGCGCTGCAGTCCGGCGCCTCGCTGGAAGAAACCCGCTTCTCGTTCGTGGTTGCCCAGGACAACGAACGTGGGCATCTTGCGCGTGATTCCGGCCATGTACGCGCGATACTCCGCGTAGAAGGACAGTCCCTCCTCGGCAGAGTCCATCGAGTTCGGACAAGCAGAGTCGCCGAGGTCGATGCAGAAGTCGAATCCCCCGTGTTCCAGTATCCGCTGCAAGGCCTGCTGGGCGGTCCATTCGTGTGGGCTGCCGGGGTGCAACGTGGCCCAATGCGGGTCAGCCAGAACACAGAAGCTGAAAGACTGTCCGGCGGTTCTCTGAGAGTAGAACTCACCAATCTCCGGCATGTCCATCCATACGCCCGGCGCGTCCGTCGTTTCGTACTGGACCAAGTAGTAGTATTTTCGGTTAGCCTGCAAGCCGGTGATCGCCAGCTCCAGCGTGGCCGATGTGTCGCTGGTGGAGACGATCGCCGAGACGTTGGGGGAAGTCGGCAGACCGACGGACGTTTCCGCCCAGCGCACGCGCGCTTGAACCGTAGCGGATAGGTTCTCGGCGCTGACCATGTTTACGACCGCGTCGCTGGCGGTGACTCGGCCCACCATCTCAAGAGCGCGGAAGTAGGTCGATTCCGGCCCCGATAACCGATGGTCAGGGGCGGACACCCCCGCATCGTACGGGATGCTCCCGAACGCGTTGCTCAGTACAGCGCACAATGCGCCGATTGCCAAGCTGCCGATGAACTGTCGTCTGGTCTGCATTGCCTCTTTACCTCCTCCAAACCCGCGATGACCGCCCGCGTACTGCGTCCGAAAGCTCGCCAGAAATCCCCGGACTCCCAACGGTGACCACGCCAGTGACCACCTCTGATCGCGCGCCTACTCCCCAAACGGCACGTATCGCTGCTGCAAGACCGCTAAGCCTCTCCATTGCGCACTCGTGCAACAAGGAAGAGAATCCGCCCGCAGGCGTCTCTCTCTCTGCCGTGTTCACAACTTGTTCGACGGGCTGCCTCCCGCGCCGCCACCGCGACCTGTACAGCCAGTGTAGCGAACTGCCGTTCTCGATACAAGCCCCCCGCACTACCCGTCAGGGCAGAGCGCCAGGGGTCTTCCGTACGTGGGCGAGGTGCGCGGTGTACACTCTCAGTAGCAAGCCGGACAGCACCCGCGCTGCACGATGTGCCCTTCCGGCGGATCGGCCTTCACCCATTGCCGGCTCCGTCGGAGCCTAGAGCAGAGTTCGCAAGCCGTAGCCACCTGCAGTTTGTCCCGCGCCAGCCGTGATTCCCAGTGGACCATCTTCTGCACAACGCGGTCCCGGACGTCCGCCTCGCTTGGAATGGCGAACACTTCGGATTGGTACTGTTTGTCCACGTCCGCCCATTCGCGAATGAGTAAGTCCACGAATGCGCGCCAGACGGATTCACCGTACTTCGCCCGCAGATTGCGTAGCGAGTCGATGATGCTCAGCCGCTCGCTGTCGCGAGGTTCGCCGTCGGAGAGCACTTCCTGAATCACCGGCAGGCGCTCGTAATCGTCATCCGACGATTCCGGGCGTGGCAGCCGGTCCCGCGCCCATGCGACCAGCTCTCGGCCATCGTACGTGCCATCGCCGTTTCGCGGCGCGTTCGGCCAATCCCGCAACGCCCAAGCCGAGCCACTGCACAAGCGGTCGCTGGCAGTCAGGGAGAAGTAGGGCAACGCCTTCTCCTCGGCGGCACGCCATCGTGGGTTCGAGTCCCACCGTCCTCAGTGCCTCGAGCGTGGTTCCGGCGGTTTCGTGGCGGGTTTCGCCGCTTGGTCTACGGGGTGAGGAGTTGCGGCTTGGAGCTGCCCTCCAGCCACGATGACGATGCGGCTTGGTCGGGTGCGGTTCTGCCCAGCAGCTTGCCCAGGATGAAGAGGATGCGCCGGCGGTTGATCCAGGCGGCGTTGAACAACTCGCCAAACCGATACGTGCGCACGTAGACGCTGAGATACGCACGCAACTGCATCCATTCCATCGTCTTGCGCGACAGGTTCTTCAACTCGAGCGCCTTGCCGAGCTGCTTGTTGAAGTCTTCCCAACTGTCCGGGATCATCTTGTAGCCGCCCTCCCCGCGGGTGGCCATCTCCCAGATCTCCGTGCCCGGATAAGGGGTCATGATCCCGAACGCGACCGAGTAGGGATTGACCCGCACCGCCAGGTTGATCGAATCCTTGATCGACGCAACGGTTTCCTGAGGGTGTCCGATAATGAAGTACGCCCCGAGCTTGAGCCCTGCTTTTTTGAAAATCCGCGCCGCTCGGAGAACGTCCTCGGGGTCAACGCCCTTCTTCATCCGCCGCATGATCTCCGGATTGCCCGACTCCACCCCCATGCCGACTTCCTCGAACCCCGCCGACTTCATCTTGCACGCCGTGGGCAGGTCGATGGTGTTGGCGTGAACATATGCCCAAAACCGAATCCGCCCGGCAAGCCCCGCGGAAACCAGCGTATCACACAGATTGCTGACGTAGCCCTTACGCACCGAGAAGGTTTCGTCATAGAAGTCCATCCGCGTGCAGCCGAACTGCTGGTGGTTTCGGCGGATCTCCGCGACCACGTGCGCCGGCGAGCGCTGGCGCAGCTTGCGCCCGTACGGTCGGCTGCAGAAGTTGCAGCCGAACGGACACCCGCGTTGGCTCATGATCGGGTACATCTCCGCCGGGGGGAACAGTTCCCATGCGGGCGAACCCAGGTCGTCGAGGTGCTCGGGGATCTCCCCGCGTCCATTGAGGCGGATGCGCTCGCCGTCGCGGCTGGCGATACCGGGGATGCCGCAGGGATCGTCACCAGATAGGAGAGCACTCACGAGTTTGTGGAAGGCGATCTCGCCCTCGCCTACGACGACGTAGTCGAACGACGGAAACTCCCGCATCGTGCGCTCGGGCAGGAAGCTGCCATGGAACCCGCCGAGGACGATCGTCGTACCCGGGCAACGTGCTTTGACGGCTGCGGCGATCTTGTGCGTGGTGACGATCATGTGGGTCATCGCCGACAGCCCACAGATCCGCGGCTGGGCTGCGATGATCGCGTCGATGGTCTGCCCCACGGTCATGCGGCCCAGCTTGCCGTCGATGACGCGCACGGGGATCCCGCGCGTTTGCAGATAGCCCGCGACGTATCCGATTCCGATTGCCGGGTAATCCGGAGTGTCGTAGCACTCCCGCGGCACTTCCGCGGGCGGATTGACCAGCAGCACCGGTTCAGCCATCAGGCTCCACTCCTCATCGCACCGGTCCGGGTGGACCGCGCGTGCCCCACTGGGCGAGGTGCGGGCGAACCCGATCCGCCTGCACCGATACCACCCTCCACGTGGTGTTATCGGAACACGTCCGCCGCCGGTGAATCTGTTTTCGGGTATCGAGTTGATACGCCGCCCGGTCACACGAGGCGCGTGTATCTGGGTTGGGGCACAGGTCTACCTTTTGGCAGCGGCCCTTTCGCGTCGAACGCGCTCGACGATCTCGTCCTGGATGGTGGCAGGGACGCGGCGGTAGCAGAGGAACTCCATCGAGAAGGTGGCTTTGCCCTGGGTCATCGAGCGGAGGTCCGTGGCGTATCCGAACATGTTGGCCAGGGGCACCTCCGCGGAGATCACGGTGCTGGGGCCTTTCATCTCCGTCCCGGTGATGATCCCGCGACGGCTGGAGACTTCGCCACTGACGCTGCCTTGAAACTCCGTCGGGGCCTCTATCTCCACCTTCATGACCGGTTCGAGCAGGGCAGGCTTGGAGGCGAGGAACGCCTGGCGAAATGCCTCGCGAGCGCAGACCTGAAAAGCCAAGTCCGACGAGTCCACCGCGTGCGACGATCCGTCCTCGAGCACCATACGAACGTTGATGATCTCGAAGTCAGCCAGCGGACCCTTGGCCCGGGCGATCTGGAATCCTTTGTCCACCGAGGAGATGTACTCCGTCGGGACGTGTCCGCCGCGGACTTTGCTCTCGAACTCGTAGTCGTGTTCGGTATCGGAGGGCAACGGGAACATCCGGCCGATCACGTGGGCGAACTGCCCGGATCCGCCGGTCTGCTTCTTGTGCTTGTAGTTGTAGGGGCTCTCCACCATCGGAGCTTCCCGGTAGTTGACCTTGGGACGCCCGACCTCGACGTTGGCTTTGTACTCCCGCAGCATCCGCTCGACGTAGACTTCCAGGTGCAGCTCGCCCATCCCGGCGATGATCGTGTCGCCGGACTCCTCGTCGTGTTGGACGTGGAAGGTGGGGTCTTCCTTCATGAAGCGGTTGAGGGCCTTGGACATCGCGTCGCGGTCGCTCGATTTCAGCGGGCGAATCGCCAGGGACACCACCGGTTCCGCGGTGTGCATTTGCTCCAGCGACAGATTGGTCCCCTGATCGCACAGCGTATCTCCCGAGGCACAGTCCACCCCCATCAGAGCCACAATGTCCCCGGCTCGAGCATCTCGGAGATCCTCACGGTCGTCGGCGTGTATGCGCAGGATGCGGTTGATCCGCTGCTTCTTGCCTGTGCGGCTGTTGAGGTACTGAGCCCCCTTGGTGATCGTCCCGCGATAGATGCGGGTGTAGGTCACCTGTCCGAAGGGCTCGTCCACGATCTTGAACGCCATAGCCACCACGGGACCGTCAGGGTCCGCGGTCACCGCCGTCTCCGCCCCTTCGTTGTGGTTGTCCGCGGCGTAGGCCACGCGGTCCAAGGGAGAAGGAAGGTAGCGGGCCACCGCGTCGAGCAGACATTGCACCCCCTTGTTGCGGTAGGCGGTGCCCAGCAGCACCGGCGTGATCTCCCGCAGCAGGGTCGCCCGACGCAGGGCGGCGTGGATCTGCTCAGCCGAAGGTTCGTGATCCTCCAGCATGACTTCCATCAGCTCGTCGTCGTACAGGCTGAGGGCGTCGAGCATACCGTGTCGGGCCCGATCAGCCTCGTCGCGCAACCCATCCGGAATCGGGCTGAGCACCACGCGCTCACCCTTTTCCCCCTCGAAACCGACCAACTGCATTTCGATCAGGTCGATCACCCCGCTGAACTCCGGTCCCAGCCCCACCGGAATCTGAACGGGAACGGCCACGTGGCCGAGCTTGGCTTCCAGGTCCGC
>JAAEQG010000868.1 GCA_024231775.1 bacterium | reverse complement strand
GCAGCCACGTCGCCACCAACTCGACCAGCAGATTGATGTAGCGCAAAACCACCAGCGTCAGAACCGCCGACGACATCAGCCCGCCCATCACCGTCAGCGCCAGCGGGGAGTAGAACAGCCCGCCGACCCGGGACCCCCCGATCGCCAGCGGCAGCAGCCCGATGATCGTCGTCGACGCCGTCATCAGGATCGCCCGCATGCGGTCGCGCCCGGCCTGGAGGATCGCCGCTTCGCGCTCCATGCCTTGCTTGCGCAGCTGGTTCATGTGATCGAGCAGCACGATCCCGTTGTTGACCACAATGCCCATCAGGATCAGCCCTCCGATGAAGACCATCAGGTTGACCGGCGTCCGAGTGGCCGCCAGTATCCACAGCACTCCCGGTAATGCAAAAAGAATGGAACATAGAATCGCGAAGGGCTGCGCCAGCGACTCGAAAAGCGACGCCATCACCAGGTACACCAGGATAAACGCCATCAGCAGGTTGAACAACATCTGCTGGTCCTGCGTGTCCTGCTCCAGGATGCGGTCGTTCCACGACCAGGAGTAGCCGCCGGGGAGATCAAAGGCGTTCATCATCTCCTCGACCTGCTCGCGCACCTCTTCATAGCTCTCCCCCTCGTAGGTCGCCCGCACTCCCACCCGCACTTTGCGGTCCTGACGCCGGATCTCCTGCGGCCGCTCGACGATCTCGAACGTGGCGACGTCGCCCAGGGTCACCGGACGACCCGCGATCTGACGGAAGCGTAGCTGCTTGAGATCGGCGAGGTTCTGCCGATCCTCCAGGCGCAGCGCCAGCCAGGTCTCGACCTCGCGCTCGCCGGCGTTGAAGCGCGGCAGACG
>JAAEQG010000867.1 GCA_024231775.1 bacterium | reverse complement strand
CCAACAGATCACCGGTGTCGGTCGGCGGCTGCGGGGTCAACGTAAAGGTCACCACCTCGCCGAACGTGCCGCTCGGCACCGTCAGGGTGACACCGTTCCCAAATGGCGCGTTGCTCACGCCTTCCGTCGGCACGACGACGTGGTAAGGATCATAGGGCTGCTGCCCGACCATCAGGTGTATGTCCTGGCTGCGGAACGACTCGCCACCGTAGAGCCGGAAGGGCAGCACGTATTCTCCATCGTCCAGGTCCACGTTGGTCTCCAGATAGGCATCCACCTCGACCAACGTGACATTTTCGAACACGTGCACATCCGCGATCGTCAGTGTATCGCTGATGCCACGGGGCGTGTCGGCTTGCAGATCAAGGTCATAGAACAGATCCGACGTCTTGGAAACGACCAGGGTGACAGTGAGCGCCTCGCCCGCGTCCAGGCGGAAGCTATCCACAGGCGCGATCAGGTCAAAGTCACCCTGGGTCACCACTTGGGATACTTCGTTGGAGCGGGACAATTGCCTGCTCTGCTCGTCGTAGGCCCCGATAGAGACATAGTAGGTCGAGCCAGGCTCGACATTCTCCCAGATAACGCCGCCACTGGCGTCCCCCGTGGTGATG
>JAAEQG010000866.1 GCA_024231775.1 bacterium | reverse complement strand
CGCTTATACAGGTGAGGTCGGCAGCGTTGATTTCGGTGTTGGCGTTGGCGTCGCAACCGATGGGCGAGCCCGGAAACGTCCCGCCGATGGCGTCAGCCCAGAATACGCCGTCACCGTCGTCGATCTCGAGGCCGAGCGCAGTGAAGTCGGGTACTTCCACCTTGCCGCTGCCGTTGCAGTCGCCGCGCAGGCCGGACAAGATCCGTACACCACCGCTCACCCCGCTTCCCGGCAGGTTCTGACCCCAGTCGTCGCCGAATGTGACCGATGAGAAACTGACAGTGGCCAGCGGCGCTGAGCATATCACCTTGAAGGATACGCGCAGGAGCTCACCGGCTGGCAATGCGCCGATCGGCCCGCTGGGGTCGTAAATGGAGACAGCGATTTCGCCGCTCGCGCCGGCCGGATCGAATTCCAGTTCTATGGTGAAACCCTGCGGCACGGTGAACAAGAAATCGTCGAGGATGCCATTGTCGTCGAGGTCGGGGTCGAGGCAGGCCTCGTCGTAGTCGAGGGAGAAGGCCAGCGCCGCCACCATCTCCTTGCGGGGCTCGATCTCTACCGTGATGTCAACCGTCATGCCTTCAGCACCGTCAACCCAGGGCACGGAGACGGATGGCACAGTGACGTCGACCAGCTTCGGCAGCTCGAAGGGGATTCCGCTTGGCGGCAGGTCGAGGTTCTGCAGCAGCCAGGACACGTTGCCGAGCTCGTCCACGGCCTGGAGGTAGTAGGAGACGTGGGAGGTATCGGTCAGTTGCAGGCTTGCACTCCAAACTCCAGGGCTTTCTTCGACCAGCTCCAAGGGCTGCCAACGGCCGTAGCCCTGGGCGTCCACGGTGTTGTCGTCATAGACCAGGAGGACGCGCCACACGCCGGAGGTATCGAACATCGGCACCTTCCAGTGCAGAAGGTCGTCTTCAAGGTCATGGTAGTCGTCGCTGCCGTCGAGGGCCGGACCGAAGATCGGTCCGGCCTGGTCGCAGGACGGATTCCCGGCCCCGGACTCCGGCAGGTAGAAGACCTCCAGGTCGACATGGCGGTGAAGCTTCAGGATCGAGTAGTCCGCTAGGACATCCGGATCGTCTTCTACCTCCGCGGTGGTGAACACGATGGGACCGGTATTTTCGCCGGCGGGCACGCACGTCGCGGCCTTGGTCGCCGGAGCATATCTACCCCTGGGTTTGATGTAGACCCTTCGCGGCAGGCTGACCGGGTTGGGGGGGAGCTCGCCTTCCGAGCTGAGCCATCCGAAGGTCGGGGCCCAGTCCTCTTCCACCTCGTACCTTGCGCCTTTCCACAAAACGCCCTGGCGGATCAAGTCGTCGAGATTGGATTCGTAAGCCACGTAGGGCTGGACCGGAAGGTCCGCCTCCCCCGTCGAATGGTGGCCGTTCCAGGTGTAGTAGCAACCCTGGCACTGCACGCGGTCAGCCGGCTCTTGTCCTGCCGCTGGAAAGGGGAGACAGCTCCCGGTGATTTCCTCGCCGGAGGTCCTGTACTTGGTATAGACGTCGTCGGCGCTCAAGTTGAAATCGAGCTTGAGAACCGTCATGTGGTCGGGCAGCGATGGATCGGTTTCCCGGCCGGCAGTGGCGGCACCGCCCGACACCTGCCGGGTGACGGTCACCGGCCCCAGCCTTTCGACGCCGGTGCCGTCATCGACCCATCTGGCGGGCGCGGAGGCGGGCGGCCCGACCCGCAGCTCCAAGTTGGGAATCCCCGTCAACCGCCACTGCCGCAGAGTCTTCAGGTCGTAGTTGTCGAGCAGCAACGTTTCCGTGTAGTACCGCGACTTGGCTTCGTTGACCGCTTCGCCCACCGTGGAGATGCCTCTATCGATGAGCTCCTCGGTGAACATCTGCACCAGCAACTCGGAGTAACCCAAGCCGCACCTGAGTCCCCAGCCGAAACCGCTGTTGGCCAGGTAAGCCGAGACTCCGAGCGAGGCAAAGGCCTGCGGCAGATCCAGGGTTTTGCCTTCCGGCTCCGTTTGCGGTACTGAGAGGCCGCCGTGGCAGTCCGCGGCGTAGAAGAGGTTCCCGGCAAGGTCAGGAGGGCCGCAAACGTTGGTATCAACAAGTTCGGAGGTGAGGAGCCCGTACTTCCCGGCAGAGCCGGCCCCTGGGAACCCGATCTCCCAGTGGGTGGCATGTCCGTTCAGATTCGAGAACTTGTACGACGAACCGCCGGCGCCGCAGAGGCTGTCCACCAGCTCGTCTTTTGTCCAATAATCGCCCACCAGGCAGTCGTTTACCGGAGCGGTGTGACAATCGTAGCCCGGGACGGGATCACCGATTTCCCAAGGCGTCTTGCCACCGCTTGCGGGCCTCTTTTCCCGCGTCCAGGAGGAACTGGTATCCGCTCACCAGGACTTTGTGACCGGTGAGCGGATCGAGGGCCGTGAGATCGAT
>JAAEQG010000865.1 GCA_024231775.1 bacterium | reverse complement strand
CGAACGTGATCGCGAGAGGATTCGAACGTATCGAGTGCCAGGGAACCGGTCGCAGCCTGGATGACCTCGAAGCCGGCGGCACGCAGCGCTGAGGTGAGCAGAGCGAGCACCTGGGGTTCATCGTCGACCACCATGACCGTGTTGCGGCGATACTGGATCGGCGCATTGTCCGCTGAAGTCTCGCCATCATCGGGCCCAGGTTCGCAGCATGGGATTCGGACCTTGACGTATGTGCCCCGTCCAGGGCGCGTCTCCACGTCGAGGTGGCCGTGATGGTCGCCCACGATACCGTGAACGATGGCCATGCCCAGCCCGCTACCACGCCCCCGAGGTTTTGTAGAGAAGAAAGGTTCGAACAACCGCGCACAGGTCTCCTCGGACATCCCGGTGCCGTCATCCTCCACGACCATGCAAACGGCGCCGTGATCTTCGCTGGCTTCCACCTGCGGCGCGTCGGGCCAGTCCAAGTCACATTGCGTTAAGGACAGGTTCAGGTGTCCGCCTTCCGGCATGGCGTCGCGCGCGTTGATGGCCAGATTAATGATCACCTGCTGGAGCTGCGTCGCGTCGGCTTCAACCCACAGTTGAGCGTCGTCCGGAGTGCTGACTTCCAGCCGGATTGTCGCGGGGAGCATGCCCCGGAGCAT
>JAAEQG010000864.1 GCA_024231775.1 bacterium | reverse complement strand
GGGGGCATTTCGCTCGGTTGCGCGCTGTCCCCTTCCTCAATACACACTCGCAGGGAACGCGCCGTTCCCGATCACCGTGGGGCGGATTGTGTGCAACTCTAGAGCGGCAGCCAGGTACCGATGCCCTGCTCCAACGCCCGCCGGTAGATCAGCGGAGCGGTCGCCATATCGTCCAGGGCCAACCCCAGGTTGCACGTCATTGTGCGCTCGGTGTCCGTCTCGCGGCCCGGCTTGCGCCCGGTGACCAACTCGCCCAGGTCGGCGTGGATGGGCGGGATAGCTTGAAAGTAGCCCACCTCGCGGTAGTGTTCCAGTTGGGGCACGTCGTCGGTGCAGAATTTGTCGGCCTCGCGCATCGCGTCCGCGTGCCAGTAGGAATCGAAATCGACCAACGAGGCAAAAGCCCCGGCCTCGAACCAACCCGGCTTGATGGTGGCGTGTGGCACGTGCAGGATCGGTCCCGCCGTGACCACCACGTCGCACCCGGCCACCGCCTGCTTTGGTTCCTGCACCGGCGTGACCTCCAGCTCGAATTGCTCGCTCATCTCCTCCGCATAACGCTGCTGGGTATCGGCGTCCACGTCGTAGGCCAGCACTCGCTTGAGGGGCAGGATCACGTTCAGCGCCTCCAGATTGCTGCGCCCCTGCACGCCGCAGCC
>JAAEQG010000863.1 GCA_024231775.1 bacterium | reverse complement strand
TTTCGAGCGGAGCGCAGCGAAGCCGAGAAATCTCATGTGCTGGTGAGCCAGAGGCCCTTCGACTCCGCTACGCTCCGCCCAGGGTGACGGCGTAGATGGATACATCGTCATTTCGAGCAGAGTCTGCGGAGCCGAGAAATCTCACGCGCCGGTGAGCCAGAGACCCTTCGACTCTGCTACGCTCCGCCCAGGGTGACGGCGTAGATGGATACATCGTCCTTTCGAGCAGAGTCTGCGGAGCCGAGAAATCTCACGCGCCGGTGAGCCAGAGACCCTTCGACTCCGCTACGCTTCGCCCAGGGTGACGGCATAGTCAGTCAACTTTGTCCAACAATGTCACCGTCCCAGCATCGCCATCCACCGTGATCATCTGCCCGGATTGGATACGCTTGCTCCCCACCCCCGTGCCCAGTACCGCCGGGATACCATACTCGCGGGCCACAATGCTGCTGTGGCTCAATGGCCCGCCGATGTCGGTGACCACCGCCGAGGCCAGCACAAAGAGCGGCGTCCAGGCCGGGGTGGTGATACCGGCCACCAACACCTCGCCGGGCTGCATCGTGCCAAAATCCTCCGGCCCGTGCAGCACCCGCGCCTTTGCCGTCACCTTGCCCTCGCCCACGGGGATGCCTTTGATGACCGCCCCGGTCTGTTCGATTTCACCGGCGGGCAGAAAACGCTCGAATCGCTTCGCGTACCAGGAA
>JAAEQG010000862.1 GCA_024231775.1 bacterium | reverse complement strand
CGGCCGAGCCGGAACCATACAGGTTCGGCTCTGCGATGGGATTCACCGGGTTTGGCAGACGACCTTCCTCTCACCCCCGCCCTGCAGGCAGGATGCCTGCGCCACAATTTCCCCCTCCCTCCCGCGTTGTCGGTCTTATCGTTTCGCCCTGTACATGCCGGGAGGGGGAAACCGTCACGCCTATCAATGCACCGACGTAGCTGGCTTCTGCTCTCCGCGGAGGTCAACGTCACGTCCGATTCAGCCCAGGCCGGTGTTCCGAACACGGCATCTCGTCAAGCTGAGGCTGAGCGATCCGGTGGGCCTCAACCTCAGCTCGCCAGCCACCGCCGAGCTGACCATCATCGACAACGACGGCGCGGGGGTCCGGGGGTCGGTGCCTCTAAAAGAAGTCAATTCCACCAGCAGAGGGTCTTGTGTGTAGAGGTTTCCTCTGGCGCCGGGTGTCGGGCGTCTAACGTCGACGGAAGGAGATGGGGCAAGGCTGGTGGCCGGCGATTAGCAGTGATCAGTTGCGGGCTCGCAAATCCGCTCGTAGCAGACCATAGATGAGGCCACCCAACCGGTCAGCTTGCCTGGACACGGCGTCTGGGATTTCGATTTGGCGCGATTTAATCAGCGAAAGGGCGGTCTGTACCTCTTGGTTTTCGGCATATGCCGCTTCCAAGTGCAGAGTTCTG
>JAAEQG010000861.1 GCA_024231775.1 bacterium | reverse complement strand
GCCGACCTAGCCGTAGCGAACGAGTATGACGATAGCGTCTCGATCCTGTTGAACCACAGCGACGGAACGTTCGCGCCCCACGTGACCTACGGCGCGGGGGACTACGCTCATTCGGTTGCGATCGCCGATCTGGACAGTGACGGCGACGCCGACCTGGCCGTGGCGAACGCGGGCGGTAGCGTCTCAATCCTGCTGGGAGGCGGCGACGGGACGTTTGTGGACGACGCGACCTACGGCGTGGGGGCCGGCCCTAGTTCGGTTACGCTCGCGGATCTGGACGGTGACGGCGACGCCGACCTGGCCGTCGCGAACGGGTCGAGCGACACTGTCTCGATCCTGCTGAACCAGACCGGGGGCTGCAACGGCAACCGCATCCCCGATGAGTGCGACCTCGACTGCGGGAGCAATGGCGGGCCGTGCGACGTTCCCGGCTGCGGCCAGAGCGAAGACTGCAACGCCAACGCCACCCCCGACGAATGCGACATCAACCGGTGTCTGAGTAACCCCCGCTGCGACGACTGCAACACCAACGGCACGCCGGACGGATGCGAGCTGGGCGAATACCCTCCGCCGACGGGATCGGTGATGGGGCCGGTTGCAGCCCAGCCGAGGCCGGGTCAGGCCGCGTCACTCGACCTGACCCGCCGGCACGAACTCTGCATGCGTCGCGAGAACGATCAGAACGGCAACTGCATCCTGGATGAGTGTGAGCAGAAGGCCCGGCGCGCGAACCGCCCGGCGCCGGCTGCTACTACTTCAGCCGCAACACCACCTCGCGATTAGGCGTACCCAACGTATCGGCGACGAACTCGCGATCCAATTCGGCGGACATTCTCTCTGGAGCCGCATCGCGCAGCTTGTCGACCGGCTTGACCGTGGTTCTCTTCTTGCGTTTGGCCTTCATGATTAGCTCTCGCGTCGGCGTTGTAGGCAGCGGCACCTCTCCTTGGCTATCAGCGGGCTGTCGCGGAGGTTGAACTCCTTCTGATCCGCACCAGCCATAAACCACTCTTGCATAATAGCTTACATCACCAAGGCAATAATATTGCCATAACCCGTGGATTCTGCTTGACCCAAGCAATATTCGGATGTATGTTAGGTGTGTGTTAGGTTTATGGCGGGCGGCGGCGAACGGGCCGCAGGTACTCGCCCGAATCGAGACTCAAGCCTGGTGAGGGGAGAAGCAGTGAAAACGCTCGAAGGAACTGTCCTGCCGGGGGAACACGCCCCCGCCAGCCCTACACGCATCGAGTGCGTCCGCACCGTCGCCCCGGTACGCCCCTCCCGCCGAGTGGCTGAAGTCGCTCTGAAGTTCGGCGTCGCGGCAGCCTCCGGACCCCGCCGGGTGCTCGAACCGCTCAAGCTCCAGCTCGCCCCCGGACGGATCATCGCCTTCGTCGGCCCGTCGGGCAGCGGAAAGTCCACCGCCCTCGCCCAGATCGAGGCTCAGCACCCCGGCGGACATAGCGTCCAGCGGGTCACCCTGCCGACCGACCGCGCCCTCGTCGATTGCATCTGCCCCAACGACGACCTCTCAAAGGCCCTCTCCCTGCTCACCGCCTGCGCCCTCGGCGAAGCTCCGCTCTGGCTACGACGTTATGCGGAGCTCTCCGACGGCGAGAGGTTCCGGGCCAGGCTCGCCCGAGCCCTCGGCCTGCACGCCCGCGGAAGCGCCCTCGCCCCCCTGCTCTGCGACGAGTTCTGCAGCGGGCTGCACCGCCGCGCCGCCAAAGCCATCGCCTACAACCTCCGCAAGCTGGTCACCCGGCGAAACCTCTGCATGGTCCTGGCCGCCAGCAATGACGACACCCTCCGCGACCTTCAGCCGGACATCACCGTACGGCTGACCGAGAGCGGCGCCCACCGGATCACCACCGCGATCCCCCGCCGGCGGAGCATCAGCTTCTGGCGAAGCCTGGTCATCGAACCCGGCAGGAAGCCGGAGTACGCCGCCTTCGCCGCGATGCACTATCGCACCACCGACGAACTCGGCTTTGTGGATAAGGTTTTCGTATTGCGCGAACGAGCCAGCGGCGATCCCCTGGCGATAGTCGTTTACTCCCACGGGCCTATGGAGCTATCCCTCCGCAACCAAGCCACCAACAACCGCTACCGCCGCAACATCCACCGGCTGAATCGCGAGGTGCGGATCCTCCGCCGACTCGTGGTCCATCCCGATTTGCGCGGATGTGGAATCGGACATCGCCTGGTACGCCGCACCATGCCCCTGCTCGGCAAACGCTACGTCGAGTGTCTGGCGACCATGGGGGAGGTGAATCCGGTGTTCGAGCGGGCGGGCATGCGCCGCATAGGCCTCTGCCCCGCACCGCGCAGCCAAGTCCAGGCTCAGCACGCCCTGGAGGAGTTGGATGTCGATCCGTTCGCCCACGATTTCGAGCGTAAGGTCTGTCGCAGCCCCCGCGTCCGCTCAATCGTCGCCCGTCTGGTCCACCAGTGGTATCAGTCCATCACCCGCGAAGCTGAGCACCGGGTCAAGCGTCAGTCGCCGCACTTTCTAGCCCAGGTATTCCGCAGCCTGATCGGCTGTCGCCCGGTCTACTACCTGTGGGACCGCGATGCGTAGAGGCCACATGATGCGTAGAAGCTGCGAGATGCGCAGAAGCTATCCCAACACCCCTCTCCCCTCTGGGGAGAGGCTGGGAGAGGGGCACGCAGGGTCAACAAGATTCGCTTCCTGTTCCTCCTTCCTTCCGTACGGCTCGGCCCGGAGACACCGTGGCGCTCCGGGCCGAGCCTACCCGCCCCGCGTATCCATGTTCCACGAGTTTCAGGAGAACGTAATGTCACTAGGTGACACTATCAGAAAATGCGTTAAACCGTTGTCGTCGCGTAAGATACGCGTAGCCTTAACCACGGTCCTCGCCGCTTACGCCGCCGAATGGGGCCTGGAGGTCTCCGAGGAGTTGGTCCTCACCATCCTCGCCGTCGGCGTAGCCCTGATCCTGGGCATCGCCCACGAAGACCACGGCCGCGATACCCCTGTTCAGACCCCGGCTGCTTCAACAGACTCGTCCCCATCCGCCTCGGGGTAACGAACGGAGGATCCAGATGCGGCTACGATGGGTGTGGAGTCGGTGTCATGACCCAGGCCGCAGCGCCTCGCACCAATCCACGGCAGACGATCCCGTGGCGACCGTCGTCCAGGTTCGGCTGGTTTCTCCGGTGGACTGTCCGGTGATGGTCAGACGGTCGGTGGGCAGGGCTTCTGCCACGCGATCGGCCCACTCGATGACCACGGCGCCGGTGGCGATCATCTCCTCCAGGCCTAGCTCGTCGAGGTCGGCGCCGCTCAGAAGGCGAAAGGCATCCAGATGATAGATCCTCACCCGGCCGGCGTATTCGTTGACCAGGACGAAGGTCGGGCTGGTCACCTCGACCGCCGGATGGCCCGCGGCGCGATTGCCGTCGGCGATACCCTTGACCAGATGGGTCTTACCCACCCCCAGCGGACCAACCAAGCCGATGACCCATCCCGGAGCAAGGGCTGTGCCAATGCGCCGACCGAAGGCCAGAGTCTGATCTACACTATTAACGTGGATGGGGTCTGCGGGATTCATCGCTGGTGCTGGTATCCTCGGGGCAGGAGCGGGTCGAGTTCGCCGGGGCGACGGCGAACGAGCACCTCGCCCTCGGTAATCACGCCGATCGGATGAAGGACAGGCTCGCTCGCCCCCTTCCTCTGACCGGCCGTATCGTCGATAGCGGCTAACAGTTCAAAATCCTCACCGTCGTTCAGGGCGTGTTCCAGCGGGGTGCGCTGATCGCCCCGAGCGCTGCGCCGAGCGTCGTCATGGACGACAGCCTCCAGCAACGTCTCCTCCAAAATCGCCCCCACCCCGGAAGCTCGACACAGGCGATGCAGATCGAGCGACAGCCCATCGCTAAGGTCCATGAGCGCGTGTAGATCGGGTCCACACGCCTCCGCGATTGCCCGGGCTTCGTCAACGCGCGGGGCGAAGGTCAAGTGCCTGCCCAGGCGGCTGCCCCCGAGCCTACCGGTCACAAAGAGCCCATCGCCGCACCGGGCACCGCTTCGGCGCACCGGGTCTATCCCCGGCCAGGGCTCGGCGGTGATGCAAACATCCACCACCAGGGGTTGATCCCAGACAACCGTGTCGCCGCCGACGATGGGGCAGCCGTGAGCGTCAGCCGCCCTGGTCAACCCCTCGAAGAGCTGCTCATACTCGCGGTCGGTCATCGTCCGCGGCAAAGCCACCGACACCGTCGCCGCCAGCGGGCGCACCGCCATCGCCGCGCAGTCACTCAGCGAACAGGCTACACACTTGTAGCCGATGTCCGCCAGGCGATCAGTACCGGTGTCAAAATGAACGCCGTCAGCCAGCAGATCAGTGGTGGTGAGCACCTCGCCCGAGCTGGTCTCGATGATCGCCATGTCGTCACCGATCCCCAGCTTGGTCTGAGGCGACGCCGAACGCAGGCGCTCGGTCAACCACTCGATCATCTCCAGTTCGCTACGAGCCATCGTGGGATGATATCAGATTCGCTCGACGATGTCGTCCGCTCGCGAGAAGAGCGGGAGCGCCGGCTGCCCCGAGGGCGAGATTCTGTCACAGGCTACTAGCGGGACGATTTCGGCGGTACCCGCTCGCACTCGTCCAGTACGCAGTTGCCGTTGCGGTCTTCTTCGCGACGCATGCAGGATGGGTGGGGCTTGGTAGCGTCGAGCGACACCGCCTGAGCAGGCGGCAGCGGGGCTGCAACTGAGCCTGCTGCCGAGGTGACCGGCGCCAGATTGTTGCCCCGTTCGCATCCGTCCGGCGTACCGTTCGAATTGCAGTCGTCGCAGAGCGGATCGTCCTGACATCGGTTGATGTCGCACTCGTCCGGGGTAGCGTTGGCGTTGCAGTCCGGGCTGGTACCGAAGGTGATGTCGCAGCCATCCGGGACTAGGTTTTCGTTGCAGTCGTCCGGGATGCGGAAGATGTAGGCCGCGGCTTCGCCGCTTCT
>JAAEQG010000860.1 GCA_024231775.1 bacterium | reverse complement strand
TTGCTCCTACTGCAAGGCACCGCCTGTCTCGGACTGGGCCTGGCGGGCAGCTACCTGTGGCGCCGCCGGGCCGCGCGGGCCCACCAGATCTTGCTGGTCGGCTTGCTGGCCTCGGTGGTGATGCCCGCTCTGTACGTCTCGGTGCAACACTTCGAACTGGGTCTGCTGGCCACCAGGGCCCCCGCAGTGCCGTCTGAACCGCTGGAGTTCACAGCGCCGGCCCCGCTCAGGAGCAGTGATCCGCCCATGCTTATCGCAAGCACGGTGGAATACGAGCCTTTGGCTGCCGAGGCCACGGCGCCGGCGGCCCCAGTCTCCATCCCGACCGAAGAGACAACAGCCGTCCGTATACCGTGGAGCCTGGTCCTGTTGACTGGCTGGCTCGTCATGAGCGTCGTCCTGTTGAGCCGCCTGTTGTTGCGGTTCGGCCTGGGACTGCGACTGCTGGCTCGAACCGAACCGGTCGAAGCGCCATCGCTCCTGGACGCCGTGGAGAGCGCCCGGACCCGATTTGGCCTGAACGCGGCCCTGGAGATCCGCCGCAGCGCCGACGTGCGCAGCCCGGTCATCTGGTGTTGGCGTAAGCCGCCGGTGCTCCTGGTACAGCAGGACATCGCCAAAACCTCCGCGACGAACGATCTGGCGGGCGTGTTCTGCCACGAACTGGCGCACTGGAAGCGGCTCGACCACCTCAGCGGGTTACTGGCCGAACTGATGGTCTGCGTCATGCCCTGGAATCCGCTGCTGTGGTGGGCCAAGAGCCGATTGTTGAAACTGAGTGAAGAAGTCTGCGACGACTGGGTGCTGGCGAGCGGGCAGGCGGGCGTCGATTACGCCGAGTCCCTGCTCGATTTGTCACCTCAAAGAGAAATGGCGTTTGTGCCAACCGTCTTGGGAAAGGAGAAAGCGATGAAGGAGAGAATTCACAGAATCGTGAGCGAGGAATGCGGAGACCCGAGAATCGGAACGCGCTGGATGGGGACCGTCTGCGTCCTGGCCTTGGTCTGCACCGTGGGCGTGGCCTTCGCCCAACACCGGCCGGCCGAGCACGGTCGACACGAGCAGACCGAGCACCGAGAGTTTCGAGAGCAGCACGAGCATAATGAGGAGCGACACGATCTGGCGGTCGCCGGGCGACGCAACGTGCTGGAACGGATGCTCGATCAACTCTTCGACCAAGCCCGGGAGACCGAGGCGGCCCTCGACGCGCAGGGAGACGAGCCGGGCCCCCGGGGTCATGTCCTGCGATCGGAACTGGACGCCCTGCGAGACCACATTGGAATCATCGAACGGCAACTCCAAGGCCTGCAACGCACCGAGCCAAGCCGACGCGAAGGGGACGCCCCCCACGAGCGCGCCCATGAAACCGAGGCGCACGCCGAGGAATTGGCGCGACACCAGGAAGAATGGGGCGAGAAGATGCGTCTGATGGAACGGGAGTTGGAAGCGTTGGGCGACAGGCAGCCGGAAAAGAGGGAGCAGATCATCACCGAACTGCGCGAGATTCACGAGCACATGAAGTCGCTGGACCGCGACCACGCCCACCTGGACCAACAGCGGGCCGGCGGATCACACGAGCATACACAGAAACTGGCGGAGCATTTGCACGAACTGCAGGCGCACGGGACCGACGTGAAGCACAGGCTGGAGCGAATGGACGACCCCGACAGCAACGAGGCCCGCGAACTCCGCGCCCACCTGGACAACCTCCACGAAGAGACGCGCCACATGGAGGAGCAACTGGAGGACCTACGAAGCGAGAGGCGTGAGGAGAAGGAGGAAGCCCACGAAGAAGAGTTCGAGGGTCAGTTTGATCCGATGGCGGAGCGCATCCGGGATCTCGAAATCGAGTTGCAGGCCATCCACAAACGTGGAGAAGGTGACGGCCAAGTCGCCCGCCGGCTTCGTCAGGATGTTCGGAAGGTGCGTGAGGAACGGCGTAGGGTCGAGCAGCGCGATCGTCGGGCACAGAATGACGAACTCCTGGCGCAGGCTCACGAAGGACTGACGGCACAGATCCGTATGACCGAAGACAGGCTCAAGGCCGCCCGAGAGCAGGACAGCCCCGCCGTCGAGAAGCTGCATCGCGTACTCGAGCAACTGCATCAGCGCCGCGAGTCGCTTGAAGGCCAGGCCGGTCAGTTGGGCGACGCACCGCGCGAGCGGCCCGGGATTGAGGTCGAGGTCGAAGAGCTACGCGGCAAGGTCAACGGCATGCACGAGGAGATGACCCAGATGCGAAAACTCCTGGAGCAACTACTCGAACGCCGCCAGAAGCGGATTGAGACAGAGGAAGTTGAGGAGTTCCAAACGATCCGCTGACCCCCTCTCCACAAGCGACATAGAAGCCTCCGCCCGACCTTCTCCGGCGGGGGCTTTTTCATGCGCCGGGAAGGCCGGAGCGGAGCGAGACGTCTGACTTTTTTTACGAAGTACGAATTTTTTCGTGGATTTACTACGAATTCCTTCGTATACTTGCCGATAGAGATAGTGATGCGGAAAAGCAATCGACCAAGGAGATTCTCATGGCAAGACATAAGCGCCCCGGACCGACGGATCGAGAACTGGCGATATTGGGCGTGCTCTGGCAGCGCGGACCCAGCACGGTCCGAGCCGTCCACGAGGCGTTGGGCGCCAACAGCGAGACGGGCTACACCACCACGCTCAAGCTGATGCAGATCATGGCCGAGAAGGGCCTGCTCACCCGCAAGGGCGCCGGTCGCCAGCACATCTACACCCCCTCGGTCTCCGAGGAACGCACGCAGAAACAGGTGGTGGGCGATATGCTGGAGAGGGTCTTCGCCGGCTCGGCTGAGAAGCTCGTCATGCGGGCCCTGGACGCCAAGAAGGTCTCGCCCAAGGAACTCAAACGCATTCGCGAGATGCTGGATCAGATGGAGGGAGCATAATCATGGCAACGTTGGAGCAACTACTGTCGCAGGGGATTGTCGAGCGGCTGGGCTGGACGCTGATCCATTTCGTCTGGCA
>JAAEQG010000859.1 GCA_024231775.1 bacterium | reverse complement strand
CGAAAAACCACATGAGAAACATGGCCATCACCGCGCGGTACGCCAACTGCGTCCGGGTCGGCTCGCCCGATAACATGGGCGCGTAACGTATTCCCACGATCCGGTATCCGTAAGTGCCTCTCGTGGTCAGACGAAACCCCGTCAAGTAGAGCAGCGCCCCAATGAACCAGACCACGCTGAGGTAGTTGTATGAAGCCTCCGTCACCCAAACGTCGGGCGCCATCAGGTACCAGCCCCAGCCCAACGCAAGCCACCCAACGTACAGAATCAGCGCGTCGAGAATCAACGCCGCAGTGCGCCGGAGGAACCCGGCGTAGTCATCGGGAGAATAGGCCGGCCCCAGTTTCTGGCTCAAGCTCAGCCCCCGTCACCCGCAGGCGTATCAAGAGACAACTGCGCCATGCAAGTCAACCCGTCCCGGACACGCGCGAAAGGAACCCGACACTCGAAGCGAAAATCGAATCCGTTGGTGGACGCCCCTCGATCCCCTCCTCGCTCTCCAGGTCCTCCAGGTTCGCCAGACACAGCGGGCAGCCGACCACGTCGAGGTGAAACTGCGTATAGCTCAGCCAGGGATCGTCCAGCACGCCCAGAGCGTAAGAACCCAGCGTACCGCGCTTCAGGCACGTCAACCGCCGATCCCGCCACACCCTGGCTACGGTTACCTCAGCCAGGTCGTCCTCTCCGAGGGTGATCTCCGTACCCTCCAGGAACTTCCGCAGCTTCCCAATGGCCCGGAACTTCACGCCGGCCACCGCCTTCTGGTCCATCTCCAGCAGTTCGCCCACCTCCAGGTTGCGGAGGCCCGCATAGAACAGCAGCTCGATCACCTGCAGGTCTTTAAAAGCTCCCCGGTCACGGTATTCATGGATCAACCCGCGGAGCAGATCGGCCAGTGCATCCGCCTGAGTGTGCTGGGCTTCCGCTTGAGCCATGATCCCGCTGGGGGTTTCCTCACAGCCCGGGATCACCCGCTCCCACCAGTCCTCGCTATCCGCCGGAGCATCCACCGTGGGGAGCTTCTTCTTGCGCAACAGATCCACCAGCTTGTGCCGCAAGATGGTGAACAGGTACGTCTCCAGAGATTGACCGGCATCATAGTTGGGCAGCGAAGTGACAAACCCGATAAACGCCTCCTGCACCAAGTCTTCGGCGTCGGTGCCCCGGGGGAGTCGCAAGCGCGCGAACGCCCGCAAACGACCCTCGTAGCGCTCGATGAGCTGTCGCCAGGCGGTCTGGTCGCCTGTGCGGATTTGCTCTACCAGAAATCGATCGGCGCTTTCGGCTTCCATGTGCTGGCCCTAGTTCCCCGGGCGAGGAGCCTACCCCATCTCCAGCCGTACGACGCCCCCAGGATCTGAGAACGCCATCATACGCCAAGCAGCCTTGATGATCTAGCGAATCCGCTGCGCATGGTACAGGAATACACAACACGCCATCGCCCCGCGTCCTGCGAACTGCTTCGGGCAGGCCTGTGTTATTGCGCTGCTGCGCTGTATGGCGGGAATGTGCCCGTCAACGCTGATGATGTGCCTGTTCTGCGGCTTTCGGCGCCCTACGGCTAACCGCCGGCATCCTCGAATTCCTCATGCCAAGCCATCTGGATCGCCTCGAGCTTGGCTTCGTTCGAGGCTTGGGGCTTGTCATCGAAGTCTTCGAGAGCACACACCCACTCGCGCAGGTCGGTGAAGCGTACAGTCAGCGGATCGACGCCCGGGCGTTGTTCGTGCAGGAGGATGCCCAGATCCTCTGTATCCAGCCAGGTGAGCTTCCTGCTCATCCGATCAATCTCCCTGCGGGGCGTGCCCTTCCTTGGCCAGGTTGCGGTTCCACCCGGGGATCTCCACCACGAGGTCGGCGGTTCCATCCGGGACGGCCTGGCAGGCCAGGCGGCTGTTGGGTCTTACCCCGGCGGCGCTGTCGATCATATCCTCTTCTTCCTCGATGGGTTCGCTGCACGTCTCCAGCCCGGTCTGAACGAGGCAGTGGCAGGTCGAGCACGCACACACCCCGCCGCAGGCGTGATCGATCTCCGCCCCGGCGTCGAGGGCGATCTGGAGGATGCTGCCGGGAAGACCGTCTTGGGCATCGGGCGTCTTCTCCGGATCGACCTCGATGGTCAGATCCATCGGCTGAAAGGTCACCCGGAACTTGCGGGTGGGTTGCCTGATTTCCGGCTTGGCGATGTAAGGATTCTCTCCGCCCATAGTAGGTACTCCTAAGAACAGAAGCTCAGCCCTCAAAGCCCAACCCTCGAAATGTCGAGTTGAAGCTCCCGAGCCTGGAGCTGATCCCAGAACTGTGGGACAGGCTCTCCAGCCTGTCTTGACCGGCGGAAAATCCGGTCCCACGTAGGTCTTGAGATGCGGTCCCGTTCAGACTCTTGCCTTTTCTCTCGTCATCGCTCGGACCCCTGGGCCTCCTTTAGCGCCAGGGACACCCCTAGCTCCGCCAAAGGTACGGTCAGGTGGCCGAAGGCCTGCAAACGCTGCTGGATCGTGTCGCAGTCCGTCGACGCCGCGGCGAAGACGCGCAGATCGTTCATTTCCCGCACCATCCTCTCCAGATCAGCCTCCTCCAGAGAGGAACCGCACTGTTCGAGCATCTGCTGCGCCTTGTTCGTATCGAACGCCACCTGGTTGCGCAGATCGATCAACCGATGGGCGGTCATGTCCCCGATGGCATGTTCCACACTCTCCCGCTCCATGCGGTCGACCTCGTCTCCGGTCAATCCGTGGGTGGGGATAACCTGAATGCTGGCCTCCCGGCCACTGCGCTGCTCGCGGGCGGTGACCGTCAGGATTCCGTTCTGGTCGATCAGAAAGACGACGTCGATCTTGGGCAGGCCCGCCGGCATGGGCGGGATGCCCTTGAGGTCAAACTCGCCCAGCGAGCGACAATCGACCGCTAGCTCGCGCTCGCCCTGAAGCACGTTGATCTTGACGCTGGTCTGCCCATCCTGAAAGGTGGTGAACCGCTCGCTCACCTGGCAGGGCACGCGCGTGTTCTTCATAATCAGCTTGCCCATGGCTCCACCCATGGTCTCGATCCCGACCGAAAGCGGAGTGACATCCAGGAGCATCAGATCCCGGCGCCCGCCGGCCAGTACGGATGCCTGAAGGGCGGCGCCCAACGCCACGACCTGCTCGGGATTAAGGGCGGTGTACGGGCGGCGCTTGAAGAATTCGCCCACGCGCCGGCGCACGTAGGGAATCCGCGTCGATCCGCCCACCATCACGACCTGTTCGATGTCCCCCGGGGTCTTGCCCGCGTCTTTGAGGGCTTGCGCGCAGCACTTCAGCGTACGCTCCGTCCATGGACCTACCAGATCCTCAAACTCGGTAACCTCCAGAGTGCGCTGGTACACGCGGTCCTCACCCAGATCGATCTCCAGGGTTTGCGCCGGTTTGGAGGAGAGCCCGATCTTCACTTCCTCGGAGAACTTACGCAACGCCTGGCGAGCCGCCGGCGCGTCCAGGTCCACCCCGAACCGCTCGTGAATCTCGCGTTGGGCCAGTTTGACGATCTCGTGATCGAAGTCGTCGCCCCCGAGGTGGGTATCACCGTTGGTACTCAGCACCTCGAATACGCCGCCGTGAAGCTGCAGGATGGTGATGTCGAACGTCCCGCCACCCAGATCGTATGCGGCGATGGTGGCTTCCTCGCTTCGGTCCATCCCGTAGGCCAGCGCCGCAGCCGTCGGCTCGTTCAGGATACGCACCACCTCCAGTCCGGCGATCCGCCCCGCGTCGCGCGTAGCCTGACGCTGAGCATCGTCGAAGTAGGCGGGCACGGTCACCACTGCTTGGCGCACGCCAAACCCGAGATCCGCACTCGCCCAGGACTTCAACTCGCGCAGAATCCGGGCGCTGATCTCCGGCGGGGTGATCTCCCGGTCGCCGATGCGCACCGCGGCAAGATCCTGTTCTGCTTGGCCTCCAGTACGTCGAGCTACTCCGTAGGGAAGACGCGCCACCTCCGTCGCAACCTCCGCAAACCCTCTGCCCATCAGTCGTTTGATCGAGTGGACCGTGGTCTCGGGAAACTCGATGGCCCGGGCGCGGGCTTCTCTTCCGAGGTGGCGAACGCTACCGTCGACGTTGAACGCAACGACGGAGGGCAAGGAGACCTCTCCGTTCGGCCCGGGGATCAGCCTCGGTCCCGCCTCGTCGCTGCAGGCCACCAGGGAGTTGGTGGTGCCCAGGTCGATCCCCACTATGATGTTCTCGGTGGATGCACCCATGTCAGAACAACTTCAGAATACTGTCGAGGTACTTCATCGAGTTCAGTAGTTGCCGAAGCTCGAGCATCTCCGCGTACTTGGCTTCGGGCAGCTTGCGGGCCAGGGAGGCGATCCGTTCCTGTAACTGAGCATGACGTCGAGCGGTCGATTCTTGATGCCGGACGATGGCCGGTTGGTCATCCCCGGCTAAGGCGTCCTCTATCTCCTCGCGGAGCAGCATGACCTCCCCCAGAAACTCCGCCGGAACGCTCTTGTCGGCTGCGGCGCTCTCGCCCCCAGCCAATTCCAGTAAGTACTCCGCGCGCAAGACCGGGTTCTTCAGGACGCGATACGCCTCGTTGATCTCCGCGCTCAGGCGCACGGACATCTGCCGAACCTCCGGCGGTTGGGTGGTGAAGAAGTCCGGATGGATGCTTCGGCTCAACGAGAGGAACCGCCGCTCCACCTCCTGGGTCTCCAGATCGTATCCGCGGGGGAGTTGGAACAATCCAAAGAAGTCCACGGTCGCGGGAACCGGGTACAGCGAGTAGCACTTCTCGCAGACGACCGGGGTCTTCAGCTCCGCGTGGCATTCCAGACACTTCGAGGGAACCGTTTGTTTGGGGGCAGCCATCACCAGGCGCTCTCCTGCAAAGAGGCAACGTAAACGCGATTCTGCGGGAGCACAGAGGTGGGATACCACAAGCTGCAATCTCGGACAAGCGCGGTGAGCCTACGCGGAGAAACTGGATCCGCATCCACAGGAGGAGGTCGCGTTGGGATTGCGGAACTCGAATCCGCGATCCATGATGTCGTCCTTGAAATCGATGGTCGTACCCTTGAGATACAGGTAGCTCTTCGGATCGCACACCAGCTCGACACCGTGCTGACTGATGTGCTCGTCACTCTCCACCGCATCCTCGGTGAGGTCGAGCGTGTAGCTGAACCCGCTGCATCCGCCGCCCTTGACGCCCACGCGCAGGTACTTCGGCTTGCGCTCGCCTTCCGGCGTATCCTCCTGCTGCTGGGCAATGATCCTATCCACCTCGCGAGCCGCTTTTTCGGTCAACGTAATAGCCATGTGCTTCGCACTCCTGTTTGGCTACCGGACGGAATGTCGAACCTGTCCGGCAGGTCGGTCATCGATCAAGTATGGGGGCAAGGGAACGGGAAGATCGGCGACGTCCTCCCGCTCCCCTTGCCGTCCTCGGCCCTCTCCGGCCACTTCAGACCAGCCGTGTCGCACTCCGACCCGAACGCTTCTTTCGGCGGTGCGCACAGCCACCTCTCCACCCGAACACCCTCCGATTACCCATCGTTGGTTCCACCCGAGCAGACTGCGGAATCGCTCGGCGGAGCCTCGCGGTCTTGCTTACGCTGCAGGTCGTGAATAGCGGCGCGAATGGCGTCCTCCGCCAGCACGCTGCAATGGATCTTCACCGGCGGTAGCGACAGCTCCTTGACGATTTCGGTGTTCTTGATTTCCAGGGCTTCGTCCAGAGTCCGCCCCTTGACCCATTCGGTGGCCAGCGAGCTGCTGGCAATCGCGCTACCGCAACCGAACGTCTTGAATCTCGCGTCAACGATCCTATTGTCCTGGTCCACCTGGATTTGCAGCTTCATCACGTCGCCGCACTCCGGGGCTCCCACGATTCCGGTTCCCACGTTCTCCGCATCGCGATCCAGCGCCCCCACGTTGCGCGGGTTCGCGTAGTGATCCACAACTTTGTCACTGTAGGCCATAGTCCATCGACTCCGTGTATTCAGGACCCACGAGCTAGTGGGCCGCCCATCGTACGTTGGCCAGATCGACCCCCTCCTGGGCCATTTCGTACAGTGGGCTCATTCCCCTGAGTTTCTCCACCGTAGCAGCCACATGCTCGATCGCATACTCGACGTCTTCATCCGTGTTGAAGCGCCCCAGCGAAAAACGAATCGAACTGTGGGCTACCTCATCACCCATCCCCATGGCCCGCAGCACATAGCTCGGCTCTAGCGAGGCGCTGGTACACGCGCTTCCGCTGCTCACTGCCATGTCCCCAAAGCCCATCATCAGACTCTCCCCTTCCACATAGAGGAAACTGATGTTCGCCGTATTCGGCAGTCGATCCGTGGCGTGCCCGTTCAGGAAGACTTCGTCCAACTTGCTGCTCAGACCTCCCCAAAGCCGGTCACGCAGTTTCGTCAACCGTGCCCCTTCCCGGTCCATCTCCGCCCGGGCAATCTCCGCCGCCCGACCGAAGCCTACGATCCCCGGGACGTTTAGCGTCCCCGAGCGCATCCCGCGCTCGTGTCCGCCGCCGTGCAGCACCGCTTCGCAGCGGACTCGAGGATCCTTGCGACGCACATACAATCCCCCCACTCCCTTCGGACCGTACATCTTGTGGGCGGACAGGCTTAGTAAATCGATCCCCATGGACTCGACGTCTACCAGGACCTTGCCCACCGCCTGGGTGGCGTCGGTGTGAAAGAGGATCCCCCGTTCCTTACACAGGCGACCGATCTCCAGGACCGGCTGGAGCGTGCCCACCTCGTTGTTCGCCGCCATAATCGTCACCAGAATGGTGTCGTCAGCGAGGGCCTGTTCCAGTTGGTTCAGATCGATCTTGCCCTGCGGGTCCACATCCAGATAGGTGACGCGAAACCCCTGCTGCTCCAAGTGCTTGCAGGGATCAATCACCGCCTTGTGCTCGGTGGCCTGGGTGACGATGTGCCGGCCCTTGTCTCCGTACATCGCCGCCACACCCTTGATGGCAATGTTGTTGCTCTCGGTCGCGCCGCTCGTAAAGACAATCTCTTTGGGGCCGCGCGCTCCGATGATCTCCGCCACCTGCGCTCGGGCCTGGGTGACCGCCTCCTCCGCCTCCCAGCCAAATGAGTGGCTACGGCTGGCGGCGTTGCCGAACTTTTCGCAGAAGTAGGGCTTCATCGCCTGAAAGACCCGTGGGTCGCACGGGGTCGTTGCGTTGTTATCCAGATAGATGCGCATCCGCTGTTTCCTCGGTGCTTACGTGGTCGCCGTCACACTTGCCGGACAATTCCGGCTCACCAGATCAGCCAGATTCACCTCGGTGAAGAACTGGTTCAGCTTCTCCTGAACCACCTGGGCAGGACCGCGAACCGGACACCACGGGGAACGCTCACAGGCGTCTCCGTTCGTAGCCGCCTCCGAATCTCCCCCGTCGTCATGCCCGGTGCAGCGCGTGACCTGCACCGGACCTTCCACGGAACTTACGATCTCCGCCAGGGTGATCGACTCTGCCTCCCGGGCCAGGCGATACCCCCCCCGGGCCCCCCGAGCACTCTGAACCAGCCCGGAACGCTGGAGCGTCTTGAGAATGTTCATCAGTACCGAGGACGGTACCCGGTAGCGGTCCGCTATCTCGCGGGCACTGCTCACCTGGTCCTGGTCATGGCACCGTCCCAGATAGGCCATGGCCAGCAGGGCGTACTCGGCTTTTCGCGTCAGTACGATCATTTCCGTCCATCTTCCCGCTTCGCTGGCTTGAACACCGCCAGTCCAATCATATATATAGTACCCAATCGGTACCAATTCAAGAGGAGTCGAGAGATTTCTGGCCGTCGAGCCTAACAATATGTTATAGAATGAGTTACGCGCAATCTGTTGGCGAAGCAGGATCCTCCACGCCGCGACTAACCGGAACCTTGCTGGCCGCCAGGCCGGGCCGGTCAGCACGGTACCCGCGGAACCAGCCAAGCCACCCAAACACCAGCCACATCAGATGATCGACGCCAAGCTGGGGGCAGCGTGGTCTCGCCCTCCGCGCCCGGGGGTGAAGTATCTTCCACCTGTACGTGCTCGTAGCCGAGGATGCGGTCCAACTGGCCCCTGACCTCCTCCATGTGAGCCCCGCATCTGCACGCTTCCAGATGCACAGCACTGCCGATAGATCTCAAGGCAGCTGCCCTATCGCCGGTGTGGCTGCAACTGTATGCGCTTGAGGCGGGCGGGGTTGAGCGGACATGCTCGTGCGCTAGTTCGACCTGTACATTGGCGGGCCGGTCACCTACTCCAGTAGTATCGAGTAGCCTCCACGGCTACCTGCTGTGTACAACCACCGGCCCTCAGGCGCCCCGTCGGTCGCCGGTCCAGCCCGGGCGGTATTACGTTGACACCGCCGACAACCGTCTTTATCATCGTTTCGCTTGTTTTCATCGAATCTTCAGCGACGAAGGGTGACATTATTATGGCAGTTAACTTCAAAGACCTGACTCCTCCGACCGACGGGAAGAAGATTACCATGACCTCCGCGGGGCTCCAGGTCCCCGACCGGCCGATCATGCCCTGCATCGAGGGGGACGGCACCGGCCCGGACATCTGGCGCGCCGCACGGCGGG
Organism: bacterium; assembly: GCA_024231775.1. Classification (GTDB taxonomy): domain Bacteria; phylum Planctomycetota; class Phycisphaerae; order UBA1845; family UBA1845; genus JAAEQG01. The sequence goes on along the minus strand of JAAEQG010000859.1, from coordinate 20,084 downwards.
TGCTCGACGCCGCGGTGGAGAAGGCCTACGGAGGGAAACGAAAGATTGTCTGGTTTGAGGTCTTCGCCGGCCAGACGGCCTTCGACAAGTACAAGACCTGGCTGCCGGACGACACCGTCGATGCCTTCCGCGAATACCTGGTAGGTATCAAAGGCCCACTGACCACGCCGGTCGGGGGCGGAATCCGTTCGCTCAACGTCGCCCTGCGGCAGATGCTGGATCTGTACGTCTGCCTGCGCCCGGTGAAGTACTTCCCCGGCGTGCCCTCGCCCGTGCGTCAGCCCGAGCTGGTGGACATGGTCATCTTCCGGGAGAACGCCGAGGACATCTACGCCGGCGTCGAATGGCAGGCGGGCACCCCGGAGTGCAAGCAGGTTATTAAGTGGCTTCAGGACACCATGGGGGTGAAGAACATCCGCTTTCCCGAGACCTCGGGGATCGGAATCAAACCGGTCAGCGAAGAGGGCACCAAGCGGCTGGTGCGCGCGGCGATCAAGTGGGGCCTGGAGAACAACCGCAAGTCGGTCACCCTGGTGCACAAGGGCAACATCATGAAGTTCACCGAGGGCGCCTTCCGCGACTGGGGCTACGAACTCGCCCGCGAGGAGTTCGGCGCCCAGGACCTCGACGGCGGTCCCTGGCAGGTGTTCAAGCACCCCCAGACCGGCGCGGACTTCATCATTAAGGACGCCATCGCCGACATCACCCTCCAGCAGGTGCTCACCCGGGCCAACGAGTTCGACATTATCGCCACCATGAACCTCAACGGCGACTACCTCTCCGACGCCCTGGCGGCCCAGGTCGGGGGGATCGGCATCGCTCCCGGCGGGAACATCAACTACGACACCGGCCACGCCATCTTCGAAGCCACCCACGGGACCGCCCCCAAGTACACCAACCAGGACAAGGTCAACCCCGGTTCGATGATCCTCAGTGGCGAGATGATGTTACGCTACATGAAGTGGACCGAGGCGGCTGACCTGCTCATCAAGGGGATGACCGGAGCCATCGGCGCCCGTACGGTAACCTACGACTTCCACCGCCTGATGGAGCGCGAAGACCAGAAGGCCAAGCTGCTCAAGTGCAGCGAGTTCGGCGACGCGATGATCCAGCATATGGGGTAGCGATGCCGAGGAAGAGCTGAAAAAGCTCGAAACCCTTGCTCGATGCAGTGATCCTGGCGTAAGGGTTCTGTCCGCACGAACCAGGCGTCCCCGCTTGAACGTGGGCAACGCACACTGCGGGGGGATGCCGTGGCGAAGGCACTGGCGCGTTGTACAATGAGCGACATGCAAGCGGAGCTGCCAAACCTGGATCGTGAGCAGATAGCAGAGTTCTGTCGGCGGTACAAGATTCGCCGGTTGGCGCTGTTCGGATCAGTCCTGCGAGACGATTTCGGGCCAAACAGCGACGTCGACGTGTTGATCGAGTTTGTGCCAGGCGCGCGCATCGGTTGGACCTTTATCACCATCCAGGATGAACTCGCTGATCTCTTCGGTCGGCAGGTGGATCTTCTTACCCCGGGATCGATTAGGCCGGCGTACCGGGATGCCGTCCTCTCGACTGCGGAGAACGTTTATGTCGCGGCGTGAGGATATCCTCCTGCTCCAGGACATGCTTGAACACGCCCGCTTGGTGCGTGACGCCGCCTCGACGCGCTCCCGTGTGGATCTCGAGAGCGATCGCATGTTCCGAGCCGCATGTGAGCGCTTCATCGAGATCGTGGGCGAAGCCGCCTCCAAAGTGGGGGACGATTTCAAGAGTGCTCACCCGGACATCCCCTGGCGCAGAATCGTAGGCACGCGCAACATCCTGGTTCACGGATATGCTCAGATCGATCTTGACATCCTGTGGGACATCATCGAAATAGACCTACCGGAGTTGATCGAGCAGTTGGAGCTGGAGTTGGATGAGTGAACGAAGGCAGGGAACGATTCTGTGCCACATTGGGATGATGCTCAGGAACCGCGATTGCCCGGTGAACTCGGTGGGTGGGCCAGAGGATCCACCCGTTCTGTTTTAAGTTATAGGTAAGCCATACCGGCCAACTACGAGGAGAGTTGTCATGCTAGTGCAAAGATGTGCGGGCGTTGTGCTGACGCTGTGCCTGGTGCTCAGTGCAGGCTGCCCCAAGGAAGGGGACACCGCGGTCAAACCCGCTACCGAGGCGGAGACCGCTGCCGAAGCAAAGCCCGCTGCCCCAGCCAAGGTCGAATCGCCCGTTCCCCAGGAGACGACAGCCCAAGGCGAAGTGAAAATCGATCCCGCAGTGCTTACGCAGGTTGAGGGCAAACTCGCCGGAGCCGATGCGATCGACGGAACCATGGACAAAGTCGTGACCCGCTGCGCTAGCTGTCGGCTGAGTATGGACGGTAGCTCTGAAAACTTGCTCAAGGTCGCCGGTTACTCCATGCATTTCTGCACGGCCGGATGCAAGGAGCGTTTCGCCGCCGACACGGCCAAGCTGATTCTAGCCATGGAGTATCCTGAAAAGTAGCCAGGCCATTGGGACCGGGCAGCGATGGACGCGACACATGAACGCGGGTGGAGTGAGAAGAATCGCGGCGTGCGGGTCCGCCGTGTTGATGCTGGCCGGCTGCGCACGAACGTCTATCACCGGCGAACACGGTCGCCATGAGCAGGTGCTGTACGGTACGGCGGGCGTGATTGGAGAGGACCACCACCTGACCATCCTGGCGGGCTCGGAGGTGCTCAAGCTGTCCATCATCGGTGAATCGAACGAGATCGTCGTCGAGGATGGAGCCGTCGTCGACAAAGTCGAGATCATCGGCGAGGACAATCGGGTCATCCTTCCCGCCGGAAACGCCGTGGATTTCTCTGAGATTGGCGAGGATAACCACCTGGAGTACCGGCCGGCTCGAGCGAGTGCGGTCGATTGATGACTGGATGGTCATCACTCGGCGCGCGGTTGGGCTTTGGAGTTCGGGATGGAGTCAGATCGGATACCCTGGACGGAGCGCACGTTCGACTTCGAGTTTCCCGCCGGGCTCCGCCACGAGCTGCTGGTTCGGCTGCGGGGCACGCCCGCACGAGTGGCGGAATCGGCCCGCTCGGCGCCGGCGGACATGCTGACCAAGCGCCGGGATGAATCCTGGAGCATTCAGGAGAACGTAGGCCATCTGGTTGAGGTGGAACCGCTCTGGCTGGGACGGCTGGACGACTATGACGCCGGGCTGGAGGTGCTCCGCCCCGCGGACATGTCCAACCGCACCACGCATGAGGCGGACTACAACGCCCAGCCGCTCGAGGATGTGCTGTGCGCATTCGGCAACGTGCGTAGCCGGTTAGTCGCGCGTCTGGAGCGGCTCGCCCCGGACCGGTTCTCGCAGAGCGCCCATCATCCTCGGCTGGACCAGCCGATGCGCATTGTCGATCTGATGCTCTTCGCCGCCGAGCACGACGATTACCACTTGGCCCACATCGTCGAGTTGATCCGCAGACTCAGATAGAGTGGAGCCGCTGAAGTGGCGACTCATCACGAGGGCAGTTTGAACCTACGGGGCTGAACTCGTCGGTTTGCGCTCCGCTCCCTCGCGGTCGCGGCTCGGGGACAAACGTGTATCGGCACGTTCATCCCGGACTTGGAATCAGGCCTTCAGCACTCCGGTCTCGCGTTGCCACTTGATCGCCAAACCAATCCCGCCGGTGAGGGGGGTTTGCGGTTCGTAACCGAGCAGGGCTCGAGCTTTGGTAATGTCCGCCACGTAGCGGGTCACCTCGCCTGAGCGCGATGGTTTGTAGGTGGCTTGGGCCTCGATTCCCAAGCCCAGCGATATCAGATTCACCAAATCGAGCAGCGAGCTGCCCTGCCCGTAAGCCAGGTTGATCGTCTGCCCCTTAACCCGCCCTTGGGCCACGGCGTCGATTCCCGCTATCACCCCGGCGACACAGTCATCGACATAGGTGAAGTCGAGCACCTTGCGCCGACCGAAGACCACGATCGGTTGCCGGCGGGCGATTCGATCGATGAACAAGGGAATGACCCGCTCCATGCGCTCGGCGTCGGTATCGTAGCGCCCGTACACATTGCTGAAGCGGAACACCAGGTAGGGCAAACCGTAGCACTGAGCATACGAATAGATGAAGGCTTCGCCCGCGATTTTGCTGGCGGAGTAGGGGCTTTCCGCCACCACGAAGTCGGCGGAGGCTTCATCAGTAACGTGCCGGTGAATGTCGCCGTAGACTTCGCGCGAACTCCCGAAGATGATCGGGGTCTTGTGCCGACGGCAGTACTCCAGCACGGCGAAACACATCCTGGCGTTGTCCGCGGCTCGGTCCGGGTGCTCGACCAGCTCGAAAACCTTGGCGTACGCCGCCAAGTGCAGCACAACGTCAAAACCCCCGGCGGCGGGCATCTCTTCGGAAGACGCCCTCGCCAAGTCCAGCCGCACGGTCTCGATGCGATCGGTCCAGGAGTTCTCCCGGTGGTCGATCCCCAAAACGGTGTCGCCGCGGTCCAGCAGCGCCAGCCCGACATTGGTCCCGATCTGCCCGCTCGATCCGGTGATGAGTACTTTCATGATATCAGGATGGGACTAGCCCACCGCAAACTCCTCGGTCGAATGGAGAATGGAGAATGGAGAAGGAAAAAACAGCCCAGCCGCATGCGACTCCTGATCGTCTTCGTAGCCATGACGATTTCGCTACGCAATCGGCGCCGTGATACCTGGCACGCACGGGATTCCGTTTCCTCTCTTCCATTCGTCTCTGGGGGCACCGCGTTGCGCACCATCGCAATTACGCGTCAGGCGAACGCCGCCTCCACAACTTCACAAATCAGGTGATACGCCAGTTCGTGAACTTCCTGCACCCGGTCGCTGCTGGTGTGGTCTGCGCACAGGCAGGCGTCACAAAGCTCGGTCAGCCGCCCGCCGCCACGACCGGTGAAACCCAAGGTCCAGGCTTCTCGCTGCCGAGCGACCTCCACCGCCGCCACAACATTCGGCGAAGTCCCCGAGACACTCAGCACCCACAGCGCATCTTTCGGGCCGACCACGGCTTCGACCTGCCTGGCGAAAACTCGTTCAGCTCCCAGGTCGTTGGCGATCGCCGTAAGGGTGGAGGTATCTGTGGTCAAAGCCATCACCGGCAGCGCCCGGCGATCCAGCTTGAAGCGGCCAAGCAACTCTCCGGCAATGTGCTGGGCATCCGCCGCACTACCACCGTTGCCCAGCACATAAACGGTTCCGCCACCCTGGAGGATGGCAATGATCCTCTGGGCGGCGCGTTCCAGCGTGGGGACGTCCGCCTTCAAGGCGGCTACAGCCCGCAGATGTTCGTCAATACCGAGATCTAGCTCGCTCATGCAGGACTGTCCGTTGTCTTGCGAATACGCTCCACCAAGGACGTGGTGCTCTTGCCCTTGACCAGCGGCAGCAACTCCACCCGCCCCCCGTTGGCCTCCACGAACTCGCGTCCGACCACACCCTTGACCGCCCAGTCCGCGCCCTTAACCAACACGTCCGGCTTGACCGCCTGAATGAGGTCCAGCGGCGTAGGCGTATCGAACAGCACCACGCAGTCCACGTCCTCCAAAGCTCCCAGGACCTTGGCGCGGTCCAGCTCACCGTTGAAGGGGCGACCGAGGCCTTTAGCTTGGGCGCGCACACCTGCGTCGCTGTTCAGGCCCACCACCAGTACCGAGCCGAACTCGCGGCAGCGCCGCAGGAAATCCACATGCCCGGCGTGGAGCAGATCATAGCATCCGTTGGTGAAGACTATGGTCTCGCCATGATCGCGACGCAACTGCAACTCGCTGAGGAGTTCCTCGAGGGGACGCAGTTTTCCGTTCTCGCGCTCCCGACTCAAACGCAGGTCCGCCAGAACCTCCTCGCGCCTGACCGGAATACAACCGAATTTCTCCACCTCCAGCCCGCCGGCGACGTTGGCCAATCGAACCGCGTCCGCCAGCGCCGCCCCCGAGGCAACCGCGGCAGCCAGCATCGCCAATACGGCGTCACCGGCTCCGGTATTATCGTAAACGCTCCGCGGACGGGTGGGGATGTGCGTCCAGTCCCGCCCCTCCTCCGCCAGAACGGCACCGTCGCGGTCGAGGGTCACCACCACCGCGGCGAGCGACAGCGATCTTCGGAGATACTCCGCCGCATCGGCGGCGCTCTCCACCGTATCGCAGGTCCGCCCCGTCGCCGTGCTGAGTTCGCTGCGGTTCGGGGTCAGGAGCGTGGCTCCGGTGTAACGACCATAGTCCTCCTGCCGCCCGGGATCGACCAACACCGGTACGGAATGCCTGGCAGCTGCGCGGACTATGCTCTCGACGAGCGGACGACTGACCACGCCCTTGTCATAATCCTCCAGGCACACCGCAGCCACCCGCGGAAGAACGGAGTCAACGTATGCACAGACACGGCGGAGCTCACTCTCGCCGAGCAGCTCGCAGCTCTCCTGGTCCAGCCGCATCAATTGCTGACGGTGACGATGCTGAGCCAAACCCACCACCCGGGTCTTGTTGGTCGTAGGCCGGTCGGGCAGGCGCAGGATGCCCTCGCAATCGACGCCCTGTTCGGTAAGCAGCTCGATGAGGCGATCACCGTGGGCGTCTTCCCCGACGACCCCGCAGCAGAACACCTCGATACCCAAGGCGCGCAGACACGCGGCGACGTTGGTGCTTCCACCCAGGGCATCGTTACTCTCCAGAACGCGCAGCACGGGGACCGGAGCCTCGGGGCTGATCCGCTCCGCGTCACCGTACAGGTAACGATCCAGGATCAGGTCGCCAACGAGCAATACCCGATGGTCCCCGAAAGACTGTACCAGTGAGATCAGATCGTGGTGAACCATGGACCTCAGTGTCCGGGCCGGTTGCGGGGCAGTCTCAAGAAGCTCGCACGGCGGCAGACCGAATCTCGCGGACCCGGCCAAGCCCGGCGCGACCTCGTGTACTAGAGGATACCCGCACCGAAACCGTCGTCATCCTCATCAGGTGACGCCGTCGACACGGAATCGCTCGGCGCTTCGGCGGATTCCGAACTTGTCTCCTCCGAATCAAGCTCTTCCTCAGGATCGAACTCTTCCTCCGGGTCTTCGTCAGGGGCTGTATTGTACGACCTCCGGCCATGACGTTCCTCGGCGTCCTTCTTCAGCTCCTCGACCAGTGACTGGTAGCCGCTGCCGGAATCCTCTTTGCTGCCGGTGTCCTCTTTGCTGCCGGCGTCCTCTTTGTCTCTATTGTTGCTGTTGTCTTTGTGGTTGCTGTCGAAATCCTCGATATCGACCGGCTCGTATCCGGGCTCCTTCGAGCACTCCAGCTCCGAATCATAGGCTTCCACGACCTTGGCTTGGATACTGTTCCGGCATTGAGAGTTGATCGGGTGGGCAATGTCCGCGTGCAGGCGAGCCCGCTTCCCGCGGTCTTGCTCCGCTCGGCGATCATCCAGCTTCTGCCCGCACTCATTGCAGAAACGGGCTCTGAGGTGATTCTTCGATCGGCACTTGGGGCAGTGGTCCGCCAGTTTGCGCGAAGGCATGGCGACGAACAGTCCCGTAGCCCCCTCGATCACCTTCAGGTCGCGAATCACAAACTCGTTCTCGAAGGTTACACTACAGACCGCCTTCAGTCGTTCCTTCGAGTTCTTCACCAGCTTCACGCGGATCTCGGAAATCTCCATGTTGCTTTCTCCTCGCAGAGTCGTTCATCCGGTTGCCGAGCGTCCGTACAACCATCACTCGATCGGCCAGCCCACCTTCGGTCACTCCAGCAGCCGTACGACGGGCCTCACTCTCCTGATCGAAAAGGGCCATCGCCGTAGAACCCGCGCCGCTAATCCGCCACGAAATCCCCGTGAGGTCATCCAGCCCTTCGCGGAAATCGCACACGCCCGGGACGGTTCGGTACACAGCCGGTTCCAGCTCATTCACCAGTAGAGGACCCAGTTCTACCGCACGACGGCAGGCCAGCATCCGGTCGAGCGTGTCCGCCCGCCGCTCCCCCTGGTCAGACTCCCGCCAGTTTGCGTAGACCTCGCGGGAAAGTACCTCCCAGCCACCGTGAGCAAGCACGACCCAGCCAGACCAGCTCAGCGCCACTGGCTGCACGCGCTCGCCACGCCCTCTTATAACCGCAGCGGGCAGGAAGAAAAACAAGGGCACGTCCGAGCCCAGGCGAGCCCCGATCTCCACCAACTGTTCGTCTGACAAACCGGCATCCCAGAGAACATTGAGCGCCGCGAGCGTTGCGGCAGCGTCGCTGCTGCCCCCTCCCAGCCCCGCCGCCACGGGAATCCGCTTCCGCAGCTCAATTCGGACGCCGCACGGCGGAGAGAGCAGACGGTCCGCCAGGGCTTCGGCGGCGCGGATGACCAGGTTCGCCGGACCGGTGGGCAGCGCCGGATCGTCGCAGGTCAGTACGACGCCGCGGTCACCCGTGGATGAGAAGGTCACCTCGTCGGAGAGCTCCAACCCAGCCACCAGAGAGGTCAGCTCGTGGAATCCGTCCTGCCGACGTCCGTGTACTTGGAGCGCCAGGTTGATCTTGGCAGGCGCCGTCGCAGTAAATGGTACGGAGGAGGGCATGGGCGTTGGGCTTTCGCGTGGGGATCTGCGATTGGGGGAATCGTATTCGCGCACGCCCACGTGTCAACGCGACCGCCTGCGGTAGCGGTAATGGGAGGAGGCTAGTGCTCGCCCGCGTCGTCGACCATCCACATAAGCTATTAGTTTACAGCAGGTTACAGCATCGCTGCCGTGTAGGACCGATAGGCGAGCACAATCGTGCGACGCAACCGCTCGACCGTCCTGATCGCTACAAACCGCCCATGTTCCATAACTATCTGCAAAACAGCAGGTTACAAACGCTTGGACGTAGAGCAGGCATGGAGGTGCGGAGGATGCTCATCATCCCCTGGGGACCGACCCCGGGCTGGTGCGACCAGCTTGGGACCGTTACGCGGAGGAGGAAGAAGCCATGCAGCCCATTCAACCTGTGGGGGGACAGTCCAGCCACGCCGCTTCTCAGGGGAGCGCCATAGAATCACTCAACAGCGGCGCGGTGGGTGCTAGCCAGTCGCTCCAAACCGGCTCATCCGCGACGGTATCGACTCAAACGGTCGCCCTCAATACCAGCATGACCCATATTGCCCAGGTTTCCTCGCGAGTGGACACGTTCCTCGAAGGGCTGGGCGGGAACATGCAGAATAGCGACTTGCTGAAGATGATCATCGGCCTGCTGATTCTGGAGTTGCTGCTCGGTGAGGGCGGCGAGGACGGCAAGGGGGGAAGAGGATCTGAGGATCGTCTTTCGGCGATGGCCCAGTTGAGCAGCAGCAGCCAGTCGGCGCGGACCCTGCTCATCGAGTCCTCCACCAGCAGCTACGAATCCATCACCCAGACCACCACCGGTCTAAGTGCGTCCTCGTCGGTCCAGTCGTCTGAGGCTGCCCAGTCCGGTTCCGCCGGCCAACAGATTGACCTTTCGGCGTAACTGCTCCTCCGCGGTAGCGGGTGCATCCCATTCAGGGTGGCATGGGCAAACTTGTTTGCCCGTGTTGGACGATTCCACGGGCAAGCTGCTGCTTGCCCATGCCACCCTTGCCAGTTTCTGCCACCTCCTTCGGGATGCACTGCGCGGGGGCGGGGAGTTCGTCGGAGCGTTTGCGGGGCCTCCGGGCATACCCTATGCTAGCGGGGCTATCGGTTTAGTATCTTGTGGTGTTTTCAAGTGTAGCGTCACCCCTTGTGGGTGACGAGAAGCGCGGGTTCGTCACCCACAAGGGGTGACGCTACAAGCTCAATCGACAAGCCCTAACGGGTTGGTCTGTTATGCACAGGAATGCGCTCCAGGCAGGAGTCGACCTGCGGCGAGGAGTCCGGGGCGGACATGGCCGACGGCGATGCCAGAGTGATTCGGGTAGTCGGTGCTCGACAGCACAATCTGAGAAACATCACCGTCGAGATCCCGCGTAACCGCCTGACCGTGATTACCGGTCTGAGTGGGTCGGGCAAGAGCAGCCTGGCGTTTGATACGCTCTACGCGGAGGGGCAACGCAAGTACGTCGAATCGCTCGCCATCCACGCACGCCAGTTTCTGGAGCAAATGCAGAAACCCGACGTGGACCGCATCGAGGGGCTGAGTCCGACCATTGCCATCGAACAGCGCGTCGGCACCGCCAGTCCGCGCTCGACCGTCGCCACCACCACGGACATCTACGATTACCTGCGCGTGCTCTTCGCCCGGATCGGTCAGCCGATCTGCATGACTTGCAGCCAGCCCATCGTGCGGCACACCACCGCTCAGGTGGTTGACGCCGTGCTGAACCTGCCCGCCGGAGCTCGGTTTCTGGTCTTAGCGCCTCTGGTCCGCGCGAAGAAGGGAGACCATGAGGCAGTCATTCGACATATGGTCAGGCAGGGGTTCGTGAGGGCACGGGTGGACGACGTCATCCAACATGTAGACGAACTGGAACCCCTGGCTAAGGCCCGGAAGCACACCCTTGAGGCGGTAGTCGATCGGTTGACCGTCAAACCCGAAGTAGCCACCCGGCTGGCGGACAGTGTCGAGCTAGCGATGAACCTATCCTCGGGGCAGGTAATCATCTCCGTGCTGGACGCAGGGGAGGCGACGACGGATCACCTCTTCAGCGAGCAGTATGCGTGCTCCGAGCACCCCGACGTCACGATACCGGAACTATCGCCGGGGCTGTTCAGCTTCAACTCCCCGCAGGGTCTGTGCCAGGAGTGCAACGGTCTGGGAACGACCTTGGAGTTTGACGCGGAGCTGGTGGCGCCGGACCCGGACCTGACCCTGGCTGGCGGAGCCATCGCCGCGTGGCGGCAGGCGGGGCGACGACTCAACGAGGTGTACGCTCAGATGGTGCGGGACTTCTGCGAGGCGTTTGAAGTCCCGCCGGAGATACCGTTCCGCAACATTCCCGCGAAGCTGGCGCGGATCCTGATGCATGGCACTTCGCGCGGTGACGAGAAGGCTCACGGACACCACTTCGAGGGCGTCATGCCGAACTTGCGGCGCCGGTGGTCGGCGACCGAATCCGAATCCGCCAAGCAGCGCCTTCATGGTTATATGAGCGAGGCGGCGTGTGCTTCCTGCAACGGAGCGCGCTTGCGGGCGGAGGCGTTGCACACCCTCGTTGCGGAGCAGCGCATCTCGGATCTTTGCGGCATGGACATCGAATCCGCCCACCGCTTCTTCGCCGAACTGCGCCTGGAGGGGGAGCAGGCGGTTATCGCCGGCCAATTGGTCAGCGAGATCAGCAAGCGACTGCGCTTCATGTGCGACGTGGGGGTGGGGTATCTCACTCTGAATCGTGGGAGCGCCACCCTCTCGGGAGGAGAAGCCCAGCGCATCCGTCTGGCCACGCAGATCGGCAGCGGCCTGGTCGGGGTCTGCTATGTGCTGGATGAGCCGACCATCGGGCTGCACCAGCGCGACACCCAGCGGCTGGTGGACGCCCTCCGCGGCCTGACCTCGATCGGCAATACCCTGGTGGTGGTCGAGCATGATGAGGAGACGATCGCCGCAGCCGACCACGTCATCGACATCGGTCCGGGCGCCGGGGATCACGGCGGGTACGTTGTCGCCGAGGGACCGCTGGCGGAAGTGCTGGCGTGCGATGAGTCGATCACCTCCCGGTATCTGACCGGGAGGCACACCATCCCCGTGCCCGAAGAACGGCGGCCGATCATCCCGGAAAATCACCTGGAGATCCGCGGAGCCCGGGCCAACAACCTGAAATCCATCGACGTACGCTTTCCGCTGAGTTGCCTGGTCTGTGTAACCGGGGTGAGTGGGAGCGGCAAAAGCACCCTGGTCTCGCAGATCCTGCTGCGCACGTTGTGGCGCCGGATCAACCGCAGCGGACCCCGCCCCGGCGAGTTTGACCGCATCGTCGGAGCCGCCCGGGTGGATCGCGTCATCGAGATCGACCAATCGCCCATCGGACGAACCCCGCGTAGCAATCCATGCACCTACGTAGGCGTGTTTGACCAGATCCGCCAGCTCTACGCCAAGACTCGCGAAGCCAAGATCCGCGGCTACACCGCCAGTAGGTTCAGCTTCAACGTCAAGGGAGGACGATGCGAAGACTGCCAAGGTCAGGGGGTCAAACGTATCGAGCTACACTTCCTCCCGGACGTGTACACGGTGTGCAGTACCTGCGCGGGCAGCCGATACAATCGCGAGATTCTCGAGGTCCGCTATCGGGGAAAGACCATCGCCGACGTGCTCGACATGCGCGTCGAAGAAGCCGCCAAGTTCTTCGAAAACATCGCCAAGATCAAACAGCTATTGCAGGCACTGCTCGACGTGGGGCTGGGCTACATCAAGCTGGGGCAGGCGTCGACGACCCTCTCGGGTGGTGAAGCCCAGCGCGTCAAACTGGCTGCCGAACTGGGTAAGTCGCCCAGCGGACATACCATGTACATCCTGGACGAACCGACCACCGGTCTACATTTTGCGGACATTCACAAGCTGCTCAACGTGCTCGATCGGCTAGTGGCCAAAGGACATTCGATGGTGGTGATCGAACACAACCTGGAAGTCATCAAGGTGGCGGACTGGATCATCGATCTGGGACCCGAGGGCGGCGAGGGCGGCGGGTACGTCGTGGCTGAGGGAAGCCCCGAGACTATCGCCAACCACGCCAAGAGCGATACGGGACGGTTCCTCAAACCCCGCCTGGAAGGCGCTCCCATGGCCACGCCGCCCGGTGGCGGCCAGGCCCGGAGGGAATGACGTTCGACCATTCGATGGGCGGCAGGCCCCGGTCGGTCAACCTCCGGACTGGTCCTCAAGGTCCGAGGCGGGCGCTGCCCCCTGGGTCGTGGGAGTGAGGTCCGCGCCGGCCCGCGGTTCCGACGTGGGCTTGGGTTCCTGCAGCGCGATCATGAAGCTCTCCCCCAGTTCCTCTCCCAGCGCTGTCTTGATTCGAGGGCGCAGGAGTCCCCTCACTGCCGCAACCACCCCGGGATCTTCACGCGAAACCGAGAGGTCCCTCATCGCCTCGCGGACCGCGGTCCCGACGGCCTGGCGCTGCTCACCGGTCAGGGCAAGTTCGCCCATGAGGCGGCGGAGTTTCTGCATAAAGGCGAGCAATGGCTTTTGCCCCCGAAGCTGAGCACGAATATCGCGGGCCCACTGGCGGATCCGGGAGATTTGCTCTTCGTCCAGGGAGTCGATTTCGCTGAGCGTGCGGACCAGATCATCGGTAAGCTGCTTCTTCAAGACGGAGTCTCTCTGGTGGATCCCTCGGCGAAGCTCTCGAAGCTGACGATAGAGCCCCAGGGCGGTCTCGCGGTCCCCGGCGCGTCTGGCGGCCCGGGCTTGGAGTTCCAGATCCTGAATCCGCTTTTCCGTATCTTGGCGGAGGGGCTCATCGGCGGTACCGGTCGTCGATGCGCTCACCGCCTGGACGTGGTCGCCGAAGACCTCCCCGATGATCTGGCGCTCTTCGGCGGTCAAGTCGAGATCGCCCAGCACCTTCGCGCGCAGTAGCTCGGAGAAGCGGAGCCCGGCGCCAACAGAACCCTGCGAGCGAATCGAGCGTTGAAGCGGATGTTGGTCAATCTTATCGGTGTGCGCCGGCTGGTTTTCGTCAGCGCCCGCCCGGACTTGGATTCCAGCAGCAATCAGGCCGGCGAGGGCCACCGCAAGGACTCGACTTTTCATCCCGTTCGTCTCCGGTTAGAAAGGGCTGCCGCGATCCGGCTGGAAACTCCAGCACCGGGCATTCTACCATCCCGAACCTCGCGGATCGATCACGATTGCGGTGGTCGTCCAGGGGTACGATCCGCCCGGAAGGACCGGGCTGCCGGAGCGTCCTTCGGAAAGGTGGGACCAAACCATTCCTTCTTAATCCCTTGTGAATCATGCACTTACTCTTTGTCATGGCCTTTGGGCTGCTGATCTGGCGAACGGACCAGGAGCTGTTTGCGCCCCCGTTGGGGAGCGGGCTGTGGACGGTCGTGTTCGTCATCGGGCAAGCATGTTTCTGGTGGCTGGTGGCGTGGGGGTGTTCGCGCTGGGCGCTGCACAGAATGCGGCGCGGACCCAGCGGAACGGACTCCGCTCAAGCCATCTACCATCGCTCGTCGTCCTGGTTAGGACTGGCGGTCTTCGCCGGATTCGGCGCGGATGTTCTGTTGACGGATTGGCCGCAACTCGTCAGCAGACTCGAGCTGACCCCGTACTGGTTTGCGTTCGGCGATCTTCTGGTCGTAGCCCCATACCTGATCACGATACTCGGCGTGTGGCATGCCCAGTACCCGATCGAGCGCGCGATCCGTAACCTCGCCGCCACGTCGCACACGTGGGAGGGGCGTCAGCCGCCTCGGGTCTGGCGACGCAACGAATACCTGTCGTTTCACTTTCGTTACCAGATGTTGACTGTGGTGGTTCCGATGGTGATCGTGCTATTGACCTACCGACTCTGCGACCATCACCGATCATCTCTGGTTGAAACGCTGCTGTTTCCCTGGGCGCCGGACGCCATTCTGGGCCTGGTGGCGGCGACGACCTTCGTTACGGCCCCCATCCTGCTCAAGTCTATCTGGTCGACTAGCTCGCTGGAGGCGGGTCCGTTGCGCACCCGTCTCGAGTCGGCGATGGCCAACCCACATACCGGGCTGCGCTGCCGGGACATCCTGGTGTGGAACAGTCATGGGATGGTGATTAACGCGGCGGTGATGGGCATGTTCGCCCGTCTTCGCTACGTGCTGCTCTCCGACGGCCTGCTCGAAGCCCTCAACGAGGATGAGATCGAAGCGGTGTTCGGCCACGAAGCGGGCCACGTTCGTCATCATCATCTACCGTACTTTCTGCTATTTGCCGTATCGAGCATCCTGCTGGTGTCGGGTGTAATGGAGATCATCATTCGACTATCGCAGAGCGCCGCTCCTTCGATGCAGTTGAGCGAAACAGCAATGCAGGGCATCGGCCTGGGTCTGATCGCCCTGGTGTGGGGCGTGGCGTTCGGTTGGATGTCGCGGCGTTTCGAACGCCAAGCGGATGCCTTCGGCGCCCAGTGCGTGGGAGCACTGTTGACCCGGTGTGGTGAGGCGTGCAGCGTTCATCTGCACGAAGGGCGGGCGCCTGGCCATCGTATTTGCGCCGCCGCGGCGAAGGTCTTCGTCGCCGCGCTGGATCGCGTAGCCGCTCTGAACGGTATGCCCCTCGAGGAGCGCAACTGGCGACACTCATCGATCGCCAGCCGCATACGATTTCTGACCGCCCAAGCGGGTGATCCAGTGGTGGCGGAGGGGTTTCGCAGCACGATCGTGTGGATCAAGCGAGCCTTGTGGGGAGTAGTGCTGATCGGGTCAGTAGTCGCGGCGGTCTACTGCTTGTCCGTACCCCATTATCGCGCGATCATCTGGCAGAACACCATCGGCCCACTGCGGGGATTAGGCGGAGCCTAGCCCACAGAGGTCTTGGGACAGGCTCCACCTCGACGCGGGCCACGGTTTTGCGTTGCTTTGATGGGCGGCTACGATCTCCAACCATGTTCGAGGGCATCGATCCATACTTCGGTCCGGCAGCGGGGGTGGCGACCTCGATTCTGTGGACCGCGACCTCGCTGTTCTTCACCTCGGCGGGACGACGAATCGGCCCTACGGCGGTCAACGGTCTGCGCATTCTCCTGGCGATCATGCTGCTGGGGGCGACCCACCGGGCGCTGTCGGGCATCTGGATCCCTGAGGTTGTCGCCGGACAGGTGATCTTCCTGGCGCTGTCGGGCGTGGTGGGCCTGAGCATTGGGGACCAGGCGCTGTTCACCTCGTTCGTGTATATCGGGCCGCGGTTGGCCATGCTGCTGATGACCACCGCCCCTCTGTTCGCGGCGCTGTTTGGCTGGCTGGCGTTGGGCGAGACTCTTCACGGTCTTGCCTGGGTGGGGATCTCTCTAACGGTGGGCGGCGTAGGCTGGGTGGTGCTCGAACGACCACAGGGAACCGCAGCCGCGAACCTCACCCATCGAGGGCGTGGTGTGGTTCTCGGATTGATCGCGGCGGCGTGTCAAGCCGGCGGACTGCTGCTGAGCAAGCAGGGCATGGGACACGGCTGGCTTGCCGAGGAGGAGCATCTGGGACCACAGGCTGCCACGTTGCTGCGGATGTTCTTCGCCGGCGTGGGGGTGCTTCCGATCCTGCTGCTGCACGGTCTGCGGCGGCGCAAGCGGTTGGCCGCGGGCATTCAGCCGTTGCGGATCGGCTCGCTTCGGGCGGGGCTCGCCCTTACGGCCTGCGGAGCGGTGGTGGGTCCGTACCTGGGGGTGTGGATGTCGCTGGTGGCTTCGGATCGAGTCCCGTTGGGCGTAGCCCAGACCCTCTGCGCGCTGCCCCCGGTGTTCCTGCTGCCGTTCGCCGTGCTCATCTACAAGGAGCGGATCAGTCTGAGGGCGATCCTGGGGGCTATCCTTGCGGTGGGCGGCTCGACGCTGCTGTTCATCAACCCGTAGTGATTAGAGCACTCTCAATCCAACTGTAGCGGCCTGCGTCCTCGCAGGCCGAGAATAGAAGACGACCGGCGAGACGCCGGACGGTACGTTTGGACTGAAGCTGCTCCAACCGCGGTCACTCGGTCGGGCTGCGCCAGCCAGGCCCGCGGATCACCCGTCCGGGAAGAGCGCCGGTGTGTTCCCCATCTCTGAGCACGGGCACGCCGTTGACCAGCACGTGAACGACGCCGGTGGCGTACTGGTGCGGTTCGGTGAAGGTGGCGTGGTCGCGAATCGTCGCGGGGTCGAAGACGACTACGTCGGCGAAGTGTCCCTCAGCCAGGCGACCGCGGCGCTCGAGGCCCAGGTTGCCCGCAGGCAGCGAGGTGATTCGACGGATGGCCTCGGCTAGCGGGATGAGCCCCTCATCTCGGACGTACTTGCCCAACAACCGCGCGAACGCGCCGTAGCCTCGCGGGTGAGGATTCTGTTTGAGGAAGACACCCTCGGTCGCGTACGATCCGCCGTCCGAGCAGATGCTCATCCACGGTTGTTGGATCTTCTTGCGGATGTTGTCTTCCGACATGGAGAAGAACACCGAGCTGACCCCGCTGTTATCCTCGATCACCAGGTCCATCGCCGTTTCTTCGGGCGAGGTCCCGCGCATGGCGGCGACTTCCGCCAGGGTCTTTCCGGTCAGCGGCTTGAGCGCCGCACTCTTGAACCCCACCAGCAAGATGTTCTCCGGCGATCCCGCGGAGAGATAGCCGTTGTCCCACTCGGTGGTCGGCGTGTTCATCTCCTCTTTGACGCGGGCACGGATCTGCGGATCTTTGAGGCGCTCGACCCAGGCTTTGTGCCCACCTTCCTGCACCCAGGGCGGCATGATGCCATACAAGCCGGTGGAGCTGGCGTGGTAGGTGTACATGTCGGCGGTGATGCGCAGTCCCTTGCTGCGGGCCTGTTCGATTCTGGCGAACACCTCGGGCAGCTTCGCCCAGTTGGCCCGCCCGGACGACTTCAGATGATAGATCTCCGCGGGCAGACCGGCTTGGCGGGCGATGGTAATCAACTCCTCGAGCGCCTCCAGCACGCCGTCGCCTTCGTTGCGCATGTGCGAGATGTAGATGCCCCCGCAATCCGCCACGACCTTGGCGAGGGCGATCAGCTCTTCGGTGTCCGCGAAGCATGATGGCGTGTAGATGAGCGCCGAGCTAAGCCCCAAAGCCCCCTCTTCCATGGCCTGGCGAACCAAGGTCTGCATCCGCTCCAGCTCAGGGGCGGTGGCTTGGCGGTCTTCGTAGCCGATCACAAAGGTCCGCACGGTGGCATTACCCACAAACGAAGCCACATTCGGAGAGACCCCGCGGGCCTCCAGGTACTCGAGGTACTCGCCCAGCGTCTCCCACTCCACGGCGTACTTGATGTCACGCTGTGCGTCGACCAGGTCCTGCTGCATCTTCGCGTTTAGCGGGCCCATGGATTCCCCCTCGCCGAGTACCTCCAGGGTCACGCCCTGACGGATGTCGCTCTGCGAGCAGCCGTCTTCGATCAGCGTCTCGTTGGCCCAGCTCAGCATGTTGATGAATCCCGGAGCCACCGCCAGCCCCCGGGCATCGATCTCCTCGAGGGCGTGGGCTCGGTCCAGCGAACCCACTGCCACAATTGTGTCACCTTGGACGGCTACATCTCCGGTGTAGGGCCTCGATCCGCTGCCGTCGTAGATCGTCCCGTTGCGAATCAACAGATCGTACTTGGTCACCGGCGTGCAACCTCCAGCCAACACCAATCCCACTGCCACCACGAGCGCCGCGCGAACACCAAACATGGAAACCTCCCTTGCCAGTAGTTCCTCCGCAGGCACTATCCTGGCCTGACCGAGCGGGGGTCGTCAAGCACAGACATCAGTGCTCCATTGACCGCAGCCGGGCAGCCCACCTACGATAGGGCTGGGGTCCTGCAGGAAGGAGTGACGGATGGCGGAGCGACGGGTGATTCAGACGGTGCTGTTCGACCTCGGAGACACCCTGCTCAACTTTCACCCCTCTTCGGACCCGCGCCCCTATTTGGCGGACGGAATCCGCCTCGGACACGAGTATCTGGCCTCCTTGGGGCTGACGCCACCACCATTGGCCCAATACGCCCGGGCGGTGCGCCGGGCGACATTGCGGAGCTACCTGTGGTCTCTGGTCGCCCGTCGCGAGGCTCGCCTGGCTGAGGCGTTAAGGCCGCTGCACGCATCATTGGGAATGAACCTGGATCCGGACACGCTCGAGGAGCTTGCCTGGCAGCTCTACATTCCCATGCGTCGAGCAGGCGTCGCCGATCCACAAGCTCGCCCCATGCTGATGAC
The DNA here is from genome assembly GCA_024231775.1 of bacterium. Lineage (GTDB taxonomy): Bacteria > Planctomycetota > Phycisphaerae > UBA1845 > UBA1845 > JAAEQG01. Next base: position 1,307 of record JAAEQG010000859.1, on the reverse strand, counting down.
CCTGCGCGAGAGAGGCTACGCCCTGGGGGTCATCTCGAATACGGGCACGCCATCGACCGCACTGGATCGCCATCTTGAAGAGGAGGGGTTGCTGGAGTTCTTTCCGATGCGCGTGTACTCCTGCGTGGTGGGCTATCAGAAACCACACCGGCGCATCTTCGAGATCGCCTTGGAGAGAATGGAGGCGGAGGCGGGGAGCACGGTGTACGTGGGGGACAAAGTCGGTCCGGACGTGAAGGGAGCGGGTCGCCTGGGCATGCTTACCGTGTTGAAAGCCCCCATGGGGGCACCACGGAACTCGCCCTGGCGCGCGGATCACATCGTGCGCTCGCTCGAAGAGATCCCGCCGATACTGGAAACCTACGGACCGCCATGTCGATCCAACTGACCACGGAACTGGTTCTGCGCGGGTATCGACACGGCATCTTCCCCATGGCCGACGACGAGGGGCGGATCAGTTTCTACTCCGCCGATCCCAGGGCGATCATCGATCTGACGACGTTCCACGTACCTCGCACGCTGCGACAGGTATACCGCCAGGGGCGCTTCGAGGTGACGGTGGACCACGACTTCCCAGCCGTGATCGCCGCGTGCGCAGACCGGCCGGAGGGTACCTGGATCTCCGCGGAGATCATCCGTCTATACACGGAGCTGCACGAACAAGGCGTAGCCCATAGCGTGGAGGCGTACTACGAAGGCGACTTGGCCGGCGGGCTGTATGGGGTGAATCTCGGGGGAGGGTTCTTCGGTGAGTCGATGTTTCATTGGGTAACCGACGCGTCCAAGGTCGCGCTGGTCTACCTGGTCAAGAGAATGGTCCAGCGGGCCATGGTCCTGCTGGACGTCCAGTTCATGACCGAGCACCTGCGGCAGTTCGGTACAGTCGAGATTCCACACCTGGAGTATATGCGGTGTCTCGAATCCGCCTTGAAGCTCGAAGTTCGCTTCGCCTGACCGATGCCCACTGTGGAGAGTCTACTGAGCATGCCCTCTCGGACGTAATTACTGATTCTCTCGTACGAACCGCCGTTTGCGCGAGCGTGTGCGAGCCTGGTGGGGCGGAAGGTGAAGGCGTTGGGTGGGGTGGGAACGATCAGGCGGTTGTGGGCGATCGTGGGCGCCCGGGAGGCCATCGGAACGCCACAAGAAACGGGCGGCAGAGTTCTTACGCCGCTTGATCCCGCGTCTTTCGCGCAGGCTTCGTCCACCGCCGGATGTTCAACGCCATGAACTTGAACTTCACCGTCAGCGTCACGGCTGGACTCCCCCGCACACGAAGACGACCGCCGCCATAGGGCCGCTTGTGT
>JAAEQG010000858.1 GCA_024231775.1 bacterium | reverse complement strand
GTACAGGCAACCCAGGTCGGGCACACCGCCCCAGGGGATAAGGTGAGCTTGATACTCGCGCAACTTCGCGCCCTGAATCAAGCGGGCGATGTAGGGATGGCGTTCGCGTGCGGCCAACACCTCGTAGACTGGTACGCCGCATGTTTGTAACTCGTTGAGCGGTATCTCGACGGTCAGGGAGAGCGAGTCCTGGTTGGTGTACATTTCTGTATAGTACAGGCTCTTGTTCCCAGCAGGGCCGGAGATAGGGCCGCCAAAGAGTAAAAGGGTGCCCTCGCCCGGCCGCAGAACAAAACGCTCCTCAATCTGTTCGGCGGGCAGGTCGAGGATCTCCCGGACAATCAGCGATACATCTTCGGACGATGGTTGGTCGCCCAGCCCCGACTTTTCGGCCACTGTCGAGTTTACCCCGTCTGCGCCGATTACCACCCGCGCCCGCAGGTCGCCGCGGCGGGTGCGTATTCCGGCCACGCGCCCCTCCTCCCACAACAAATCCTCGACCAGGGTGGCGGTGAATAACTCCGCGCCGGCGTCCACCGCCTCTTGCGCAAACCAGGCGTC
>JAAEQG010000857.1 GCA_024231775.1 bacterium | reverse complement strand
CGTCGCGCTGTCTCACGCTGTGGGTGGTGAAAACGTAGCTCGGGCACGGGGGCTTACAAATAATATTGGAGGGGAATCTCGGGTCGAGCGACTTGGACTTGTCCGGGGTGGAGAATCCCTGGCCTTTTTCACCCGATCCTTCGATCACTCCCGTGATGATGTACTCCGTGACCCCCCCGATCCCCAGCGTCGCCGCCATGTTTTGGAACACGTCGGCGAATATGTAGCAGTCCCCGACGTAGCACGGGGAATCATCCATCACCAGGGCCGTCCAGGGACACTTGCACCAGTCGTCGCTCGAGCCGGAGCACACCAGCCCCACCTCCTGGACCTGGTCGGCGTCGAGGACCTGGTGGTCGTTGAACTTGTAGCCACCGTCCTGGTCTTTTTCCAGGTAGCCGTATTTCCAGTTCTGTTGACCATAGCGGTAGATGCCGTTCAGCAAGGTCCGGAGGAGCTCGGCTTCCTTGTCGGTGCCGCTGCCGAAGCCCCGGCCCCAGGTGCACGCTTTGCTGTACCACTCGATCTCCGGCGCCGTCTCATGGAGCAACTGCTGGGGAGTGTCGTGAGTTACAAAAAGGGTGCGTTCGACGGTCTCGGGTCTCTCGGAGCCTTGAATCTCACAGGTCAACGACAGGGTATAGACCCCGGTCTTGTCGGGTACCTCGATCGGGATGCTTCCCTCCCAGCCCGTCCACGACTCCTTGCTTTTCGCAGGCTCCGCGGACTCCGGGCCTCGAATCCTCCAGGAGCAGTGAACCGCGGGCTCGGCCGGGTCCCGGAGACAGCTCATGACGGAGACGTCGAGGGCGACCGCGGTCGAGACCGTGGCCGCGATGGGCCGGTCGTCGGGCTCGGAGGCGTCGTCGGCGAGCCGGCAGTCCTCGGCATACTCCTGCGTCAGGATGACGCCGTCGTCGACGCCCTGGACCTGGTGCCCGCCGGTGGCGACGATTTGCCGGAGGGCGTAGTCCGCCTGGGCGGCGGCCGGCGGCAGGGTCGAGAGGGTGAGGAATGCCAACGCCAGGGTCACGGCGATGGGTGACGATGCCTTGAGAGGAATGGATGGGGTCATGGCCTGAATCTCCTAGGGGATGAATGCAGTCATTTCACGCTCATGCACGGTGCTATTCGACGGCTCGACGCGCCGCAGCACTACTAGGTGCTCATCGTGACTCGACGTCCGCCTCGGCAAGCGCCCTCTGAAGCAAATCCTCCAATTCCAGTTCCCGGGCCCATCGGCGTAGATAGGAAATATCGAGACTTTTCCGGAGGCGCAGCACTCCCTGGAGGTCATACCACTGACGCTCGGAAACTCGGTTTCCCATCTCATACCACCGGAGTTTGTGGAGAACGATGTCCTCAGGGGAACAGAAATCGAGGGCCCGGTCCACCTCCGGCACCTCGAGCGAGATCCTTCGGCCCATGGTTTGCCGGTCGAACGCGGTGCCCGGCGACACGAAAACGTCGACCTTGAAGGCGGTGGCAAGGTGGATGAGGTTGAAACTTTTCTGATCGCGGATCGCGTCCCGGATGCGCTCCGCAGAGAGGTAGTACTGCTCCCGGAGTGCGGCGATCAGCAGCGGGGCGTGGGCCGGGCGGAGCTCGGCGACGAGATCGGCATCCTGAGTGGCTCGCGCGATGCCCGTGTAGGCGCTGGCGACGGAACCTCCGATGTAGTACGGTACCTCGATCGAGTCGAGTAATTCGACGACGGGAAGCACCGCGGCCCACAGCTCGGCCT
>JAAEQG010000856.1 GCA_024231775.1 bacterium | reverse complement strand
GGGAAACGAAATTCTCCTGCATCGGGGGCCAGACGAAAGCGTCGGTTCAACTGCGGGGACCATTGGGACAGCCACTGTGTGACCTGAACCCGGCCGGGAAAGCGCCCATCGTATTCCAACTCCCGGCCAGGCTCACCCCGAGCGCCCCGCCAGTTCATGAGGACGGTCTTTGTACTGAGAGGAACAAACAGCTCCTGACGAAGCGGTGTCACCGCGGGCCGGGTGTCAGCGGCAAAGAGTAACTCGTAACGGGTCTCACACAGTGGCTCTCCCGAAGAGTCAACGTCCACCACCGACAGCTTGCTGCGACGGGCATCGGAACCCAAGTAGTGCTGCGAAAGCCACACGGTGGCAAGCGTCAACAGCACAGCAGTCAGCGGGAAAACAACCCAGGTGAGCTTGCGTAGGCGAATCAGCCCCAACAGGAAGTAATCCAGTGGTCCGACGCAAAGAATGAAGGTCCCCAGAATCGCCGCGATCATCCAGGCCGGAAGCGGGCGGACGTCGGTCGGCATCAGCAAGGGGCCCAGGTAGCGGTAGGTGTGTTTGAGCTGCGGCTGGGCTTCCAACAGCTCCAGCGGATCCCCGCGCCAGCCCCCGTAACGGCGCAGAGATTGCAGCTGCGAATGCCTGAACTTCCAGAGAAAATCCGCGGCAATCTGCCACTCCGAAGACCTGATGGTCCCATCATTGGCCAGTTCGGAGCTCATCGCAACCAAACGGCCGTGGCCCCAGTAAGTCGAACAGATGCCCCCGAGCGGTGCCTCCGGAGCAAAAGTGACCCCGCCGCGGGAATCAACTCCAAGCGCTGAGCCGTGCCCTGCGAACGCCTCGCGCAGGAACTCGCGCTGATGCTGGGTACTGATACGCCGCGGGACCACCACGCAGATACTTCCCCCGGCTCGACACCACTCACGCAACGCCAGGAGCTGCCGCCGTCTGAGTTCCGCGAAGCCCCGAGAAGTTACCAGCACGATGTTGTACGGGCACAGCTGAAGGGAAGACACTGGCATTGATGCAGGGCGCAGACGCCCCAGGCCCGTGCGCACCGGCGCATGGCGGGTTCCTGACTGCTCCGACTCCGGCAGGCGCGCCTCAAAACGCAGCGATTGAATCAGTGGACTTTCCGGCGCCTGAGTGGCGGCGGACGAATCGCACACAGCCAACGAAAATGCGCGTTCGCGGGCACTGGGAAAGGGCAACGGATGACTCCCCAGGTCCAGTTCCCGCTCGCTGGTCACGAACCGCAGGTCGGCCTTCACCATGCCCTGGTTGCACATCAAGGGCGGCGGAAGGCACAGGTGGAAGGTCTGGCCCCCGACAATTGCCAGGTCACGATGGCGGTAGCTAACCCGTCCTTGCCCCGCGTCGGAAATAGTCCACAGCAGATCGCCCATCAACACTCCTGTGCCCCGCCAGACGAAGCGGACCTTTACAGGAATCAAGCCGTTATGGCGAATGCTGCCAGCCGTCGCC
>JAAEQG010000855.1 GCA_024231775.1 bacterium | reverse complement strand
TCCAGACGAGCGATCAGGTGTAGACCGCTAAGCGTCTTTCCACTCTTGTTCACCACCGCCCAGTCACCCCGCTACCAGGCGCACCCCATAATCTCCCTGTTCCGGAGACCACCCAGCATAGCAAAGTGTGCCCTCACGTGCAACGACCATCGGCACCAATCGGCTGCGATATCGGGCGATACGCCCGCTTCAGAGCGGGTTCCCGGCTAGGTGACGTGTGACAGCTTCCGTAGCGGCTGGCGTCCCCGCCGGACGTCGGTCTGCGAAACGCTGGTCGCTTCTACATGAACCGGGTTGTCAGCCAAACCCAGCTCGCCGACGTTCCTGCCCCCCCCAGCACCTTCCAGGCTGATAACCACGTGCCCGTACCCGTTTCCGGGCGATTCCGCCGACCATCGGATCGCGAGGCCCAGCCCGCTTCAACGATCCCCGAAACCGTAGTACCCTTCCGGAGCCGGAACCGGGACGACGCGAGCGTGACGGAGGTGGCTCAGCCGCTCTCCGGCGACCGGCAAGACGGAGGTGACCAACGATGCATCCGCGCGTGCAAAGCCTGCCCCCACCCCAGCCGGACTATCGGAACTTCCTGGCCGCCGTACGTCGCCAGGACACGAAGGCAATTCCGCTGATTGAGTTGGCGGTTGATCCGGGCGTAGTCGCCAGCCTCGGCGAGACGCCCATCCCCCCGGAGCGGGGCGACGGCGTTAGCCGAGACGTGGTCAGGACCACGGTGCGACTGCTGCACCGCTTGGGCTACGACGTGGTGAAGATGTCGCTTCCAATCCCGTTTCAGATAGGCACCCTGCGGGCTTCTGACGCGGAGGGCCGGGACCCCAGTCGCCGTCGCTGGCAGGACCAATACGGCGGCTGTATTCAGACCATGAACGATCTGCAGGCCTATCGTTGGCCGTGCAGCGGCGACTTGAATACCGAGGCCTTCGAGCAGGCGGTGGAGGTACTACCGGACGGGATGGCCTTGCTCGGTTTCTCCGGCGGCGTACTGGAATTCACCACCGAGTTGATCGGCCTCGAGCGCTTCATGTACTCCGTGTACGACGCGCCGGACCTGCTGGCGGGCGTGTTCGAGGGCGTGGGGCAGACCATCTACGAAGCACTCGAGACATGCTGCCAGTTCGACGAGGTGTGCGCGTTGTGGCTGGGGGATGACCTGGGCAGCAAGAACGGGCTGCTGGTCAGCCCGGACCTTCTGCGTAAGCACGTCTTTCCCTGGTACCGTCGCTACCGGGAGCTAGCCCACCGCTGCGGGCGCCCTTTCCTGCTGCACAGTTGCGGGAACACCGAGACGGTGATGGCGGATCTGGCCGAGGACGTGGGCATCGACGCCAAGCACAGCTTCGAGGACACCATTATGCCCGTGGAGGCCTTCATCGATCGCTGGGGAAGCAAGGTTGGCACGCTGGGCGGAATCTCCGTAGACCTGCTGGCCCGCGGTTCTCAGGAGGCGGTGGCTGATCGCACCCTCCAGGTGCTCGAACATGCGTCTTCCCGCGGCGGATACGCTTGTGGCTCGGGCAATTCCATACCGGACTACGTTCCGCCTGAGAACTACCTCGCCATGATCGAGACGGTGCTGCGCTTCAACGGGCGGGCCTGACCATCCTCCGCAGGGGAGAGCAATCCACCGCCTCCAACCAGCATGCAGAGCGCTACCGAAACCTGCTGAGGATCGGCCATAGCCCCCGCGGTTGACCGGCTCCCCGGCGTCCAAACCCCGCCTAGGACACCGTAAACGGGTGTTTCCGGGCGATTCCGAGCTCCAGACCGTGGATCGGCACTTTTTCTTTGAAGAATCTCAGGTTTCTTGGTGTTTCGGAGCAGATTCGCTATACTGGGGACAGGTGGGGAGTAGAGAGTTGTGTCCGCAGGGGGTGCTGCGCGTGGGACGCAACTTGGTTGCATCATTTCACGATTGGCCTCCCGGCGAAATTGAGAATCGGGTATGCGAAGCTCAGCGGTCGCGCTGAGGGGTATCGGTTGGGCGAGGAGGGGGTACGGGATCGCCTGACGTGCCAACGCTGCCTGGGGGTTCTAGCTCTCTCAACAGAGGAGGAGGTTTGTGATTATGAAGAAGTTGCTTGCACTCGGGCTGATGCTTGCGTTTGCGTCCGCGGCATCGGCGGATTTCGTTGACGACTTCGAGTCGTACGCGGACCAGGCGGCATTGAATGCCGCGTACACCCAGCTATACACTGTCGAGATGGGGCTGGACACTGCCCTGGGGTACAACAGCAATCAGTCGGTTCACCCCGGCGTCACTGCCAACTACGAAGGGCGCATGTACAAGAACCTCGGGGAGGAGTTGGACGGAACCAACGCCAATCCGATCGAGTTCTCCGTCATGGCCAAGGTGGCGGACGGCTTTACTTGGCACGTGCGCGAGTATATCGAGCTCCGCGGTTACGAGGGCGCCGGCTACGACGATGGTGGCCTCCAGGAGTTGATCGCCCTGGGCAGCACCACCAGTGTAGACACCACGAAATGGCATGACCGCGTCATGAGCGGCGAGGGCTGGGCCGCCACCGGCGTTGCCAAGACGACCGAGTGGACCAAGTTGACGGCTCTGATCAAGACGGACACGGTCGATATTCTCATCGACGATGTGTACGATCACACGAGTACCCGGACCCCCGGATACACCTTCGACAGCATCGTGATCGGTTCCGGGCTAAGTTCCGCCTTCGACGTCCACTTTGACAACGTGTCCGTCCAGGTGGTTCCCGAACCGGCTGCTCTGGCTCTGATGGCCATCGGTGGTCTGGTGGCCCTGCGCCGCCGCCGTTAGTTTGCGTGGGTGCCTCCGTAGCGCTCTGCGTACCGGGGATAGAATCCCCCCGGTGAAGATCTGGGCTATAGCACCGCAGGGCGATGCGAATCGCCAGTAGGCGCGACGAGCCGCTCGGAAGCACCACGTCTCTTTGAGACGCTTCGGCGACGGTTCCGAGGATCGTACGATCCCGGAACCGTCGCCTTGCCTATTGTCGTTTCAGGAAGGTACCTGCCGTTCTGCGATTGCGAGTCTGTAGCGTCCGGCGTCCCCGCCGGACGTCGGCCTGCGAGACGCCAGCCGCCTGGGGTTGGACCACCAATCTCCACGTCGGGTGCCATGGGCAAACTTGTTTGCCCGTGCGTCATCGGCACGCTGCACGGGCAAGCAGAGCTTGCCCATGCCACGCAACACCGGTTGCGGACCGTCTGTCCAACAGACTGGGGTGAGCGCGAAAGCTAACCGGAATACGCATAGTCCTCGGTTATCACTCGAAACTCCCTCACCTACACGGCGCGCTCCGGGAGGGCAGCGGGGCCAGTGTCACTGTCTCAATTACGGCGACTCTGAAGCAGCCCGGACGCCGGACCAAGATTCACTTCTGAGAGGATCTGCCCAGGACTGCGGTTCCTCTGCGCTTTTCTGCTGTGGGGCATCGTCTCTGTCCCAATCTGGTCGCAGACCTGCTAGAATGGACAGGACGCCGCGAAGACGGAGTTGGGGT
>JAAEQG010000854.1 GCA_024231775.1 bacterium | reverse complement strand
ATTAGCTATTGATTAGAATGAAGTTAATGTTGGAGGTTTTTTATTTTGTTATGATTTCGGTGCCGGACCGGGGCGGAGGCCTTAAGCACATGAGATAGCGCTGAAAAACGGTGCTTCCGAGACGCTCATCTTTTATATCTAATACTTCGGTAACCCCATGAACATACGGTTTTGCGGAAATATGAATAGAGGGACAAATACCCCATAACGTGTCTCCCGATATCTTTTCCTGCAAACTGAACTCGGCAAATGAAGCACGACAGAAAAAAAAAGCGAAAGTCGTTTTTTTGAGGCAGATCCATTACCGCCAGTTCTCAATGGCTAACTCATCATTTCCAACCACACACCATCGCCCATGCAGATCTTTTTACGCTCCTTGCTGATCATGTTGTCGCTGTTGGTTGTCGCCGGTTCGCTGGCGGCCCAGGAGGACACGGACAAGAATGGCGTGTCGCCCACCGTGATCTCTCTGCCTTCGGGACCGGGGTCGGTCGAGGGGTTGGGCGAGGCGTTCAAGCCCCAGTTGAACGACGGGTCGGCGGTCTACCAGGTGAAGATCCGGGTGCCCAAAGGGGCCGGGGGACTGGCGCCGCAGTTGGTCCTGCGGTACAACAGCGGCTCGGGGGACGGACCGGTGGGGTTGGGGTGGACCTTTGCGCCGGGGGGGATCCGGCGCAAGACGGATCGGGGGATTCCGCGGTATGTGGACGCCACCGACGACATCGACAACGACCACGACGGCTGGATCGACGAGGACGACGAAACGGACCGCTTCGTCGCACCCGACGGTACGGACCTGGTGCCCGACGGCGACGGCTACTACAGGGCCCGGGTGGAGGGTTCGTTCATTCGCTACCGCAGAAGCGGCGACGGCTGGGAAGCGCAGTTGAAAAACGGCGGTCGAATCCATTTCGGGCTGACCCCGGCCGCCCGGGTAGCCGACGGCACCGGCGCCAGGACCTACCGATGGCTGCCGGAGAAGGAGACCGACGCCAACGGCAACACCATCGAGTACGTCTACACCTCCCTGTCCGGATCGGACAACCAGGTCTACCTGTCGGGGATCCGCTGGGGCGCCGGAGCCGGGCCGTGGTCGCACTACTACATGGTGGTCTGCGGATACGAAGCCAAGCCCGACTGGAAGAAGGACTATCGGTCCGGCTTCCTCGTCAAGACCGGCCATCGGCTGAAGACGGTCTCCGTGGGCGTTCACGGGGCGGCACCACCGCTGTCGCAGCCAGGCGACCTCGACGGGGACGGACAGACCGACGCCCTGGTGCGCCGCTACGAACTCACCTACGGAACCGACGGCCTCGAAGCGCCGCACCTGAAGAAGATCACCCTGTTCGGTTCGGACGGGGTAAACACCCTGCCGCCGGTTCGGTTCGACTATCACCGACTCGACCTGCCCTCGCGCCTGTCCGCCGACGGAGGCGTCATCGCCAGTCAAAACGCGCCCCCGGCCGTGATGGACAACCCGGGAGCCGAACTGATCGACTTCAACCGGGACGGGCTGCCGGACATTCTCCGCACCACGGGGATAGCTCAT
>JAAEQG010000853.1 GCA_024231775.1 bacterium | reverse complement strand
GGAATGGCCCGGGTCTACCGGGCGGAGCACACCACCACCGGCGATCCAGCCGCCCTCAAAGTCCTCAAACCGGAGCTGATGGCCTCCGAGGACATCTGCGCCCGTTTTGAACGCGCAGCCCGGGCCATGACCAGAATCGCTCACCCCAATGTGGTCACCGTATTTGAATGCCCGCGCGATCACGACACCACCGCCATCGCCACGGAGCTGCTCGATGGGGGCACCCTGCGCGACTGGGCGGACCGCCGCCAGGGCGCCTGGACTCGCTCCGACTTCAACGACGTGGTGGGCTTTGCCCTCCAGGCTGCCCGCGGGCTCGCCGCCGCGCACGAGATCGGCTTGGTCCATCGCGACATCAAACCCGCCAACCTGCTGTTCGCCAGTGACGGGACGCTCAAGATCGTCGACTTCGGCGTTGCCCAGGCGCTCGAAAGCGCCACCTGGGTCACCGGGCTGGGCCACCACATCGGCACGCCAGCCTACATGAGCCCGGAACAGTGTCGAGGAGAGCGGGCTTCAAAAGCAAGCGACATCTACTCGCTTGGCGTGACCCTCTACGAACTCCTCACCGCGAAACTGCCCTTCGAGGTTGATGGCGGCAGTCCGTTCGCCCAGATGCTCAAGCACATCTCCGAAATGCCCCCCGACCTGCGCCAATGCAACCCGGACGCCCCCGAGTGGTTGGCCAACGTCATCATGAACTGTCTGCGCAAGGACCCCCCGGGACGATACGTAGACGGAGCTACCCTGGCGGAGGCGCTGATCGATGCCCCCAAGGCCGCGCCTCGGCCGCAGGCCGGCGACGAGGCCCGGCGGACCTGGAACGTCGACTACGAGACGATTCGGCAACAGCTCCGCCGGTTGCCCCAGCGGGCCGTCGTGGCGTGGGCGTGTCGGCGGGCACGCGGCGTACAGCATCTCAACACCGATCGGAGGCTGGAGCGGGCCATCACCATGGCGGAGGCGGTCAGCCGGGGGACGGACGAATCGGGCAGCACCGGGCGAGCCCTCCAACGCGTGCAGAAGCTCCGCGTTGCGTCGCTCAAAGCCGCCTACACCGAACAGGGAGAAGGCGAGACCGAATCCGCCACCAAGGCAGCCTGCGCCGCCGCGGCAACCTCATCATGCGCCGCCGCCAAGAGCGTGGATGACGCCGCCGCTGACGCCGCCTTCGTTGCGGAATGCGCCGTGTCCGCCCTGCGCGCCGCCAGCACCTCCACCCGACCGTTCTGGAAAGGCGCCCGCCGCGATTACGAAGCCCTCCTCGCCGCCCACTTCGGCAAAGAGGGCACTATCGGTGACCCCATCCCCAAATCGTTCTGGAAGAAGCACGACCGCGTCTGACCGCAGCGAGTCGAAGACCACACGTCGGAAAGCACCAGCCTAAGCACCAGTGTCGATTCCAGAGGAGGAGTGTCGGTTTCGCCGGCCATTGTAGCGGCCTGCGTCTCGCAGGACGTCGGCCGGCGGGGCGCCGGCCGCTACTTCCGCTCAAGGGTGTCGTTGCGCCGCCGCGCTACTGCATCCGCTTGTAGCACGAGTACTCTTCGGTATCGGCGACCACCGGACGAAAAACACGGACGGTATGCGCGGGGACGGTGACCTCCAGCGCCCCCGCGTGCATGCGCAGTTCGGTTCCGGTTAGATCGTCGCGCAGCATCTGCCAACAGACTAACTTGGAATCGCGCACGGGGACCACGTCGGTGACTGACCGTCCCGTGGCGTTCGCGACTACGATGGTGGTCTCCGCCAGGCGGTCGGTACGCCGCATGAACGCCAGCAGACGCTCGGAATCCAACAGACGAAAGTCGCCGATGCGCAGGGCACGGTTGTCGCGGCGGAGGTCGATCAGCTTGCGCATCCATACGAGTTCGGGATTGTCGTCGCCGACCATATCCCAACGCATGGGGGCGCGATTCTCCGGATCGTCGCCGCCATCCATACCCAACTCCGTGCCATAGTAGAGGCAAGGCGATCCGGGAATGGTGAACTGAAGCACCTGGGCCATGCGTCGCTGCCAGGTTTTCGGCATCTGGGTCCGCAGACGCGGCAGGTCATGATTGTCCAGAATGATCCAGCTCTTCAGCACCGGTTCGAGCCCGGCGTCAGCGATCATCCGGTCGAGCATGCGTCCGGCATGCGCGCCGGACAACTTACCGTTGACTAGGTACCCGATCACCCCCCCCGCATAGAAGTTCATCACCGCATCGACCGCGGGCGACCACTCTTCCGGATACTGCCAAAGCTCGCCGACGACGAGGGACCCCGGGCGGGCGGCATGCGCCGACTCGGTGAGACCGCTGAGCACGCGGAACCCAAGATCGAAAGCCACGTCCAGACGCCACCCATCGACCCCATCGCGAAGGTAACCCTGAACCACGGAATCCGCGTCCCCGAAGATCCGGGCCTGCACTGCGGGACTCTCCAACCGAATCTCCGGAAGGTTGGGCACGTTGTACCACGCGCGGTAGCCCAGGGCGTAGCTATCGTCGATGTAGAACCACTCTCTCCAGGGGCTGTCCGGGTCTGCCAGCGCCTCCTTGAACCACGGCGAACTCCGCCCCACGTGGTTGAATACTCCGTCCAACACCAGGCGCAGACTGTGGGAATGACACGCCTCCGCCAGCTCCTTGACCTCCTGACGCGACCCGTACTCGGCGGAGACCTTGAAGTAGTCTTCCGCGTCATACTTGTGGTTGGTGTACGCCTGATGAATCGGGTTGAGGTAGAGCACGTCCACGCCCAGTTCGTCGATGTAGTCGAGCTTCCCGCGCAGGCTGGCCAGATCGCCACCCCAGAAGTCAATCTCGTGGCTCCAGACCTTGGCGGACTCCAGGAACGATCCGCGGGTGGGGGTTTCGGACCACGCCCGCAGACGTTTGGGGGCTGGGTAAAGGTGTCGCTTCGCGTCCAGATCATCCGACGGGGCGAAGCGATCAACGATCACCTGGTAAACGATAGCGCCGTTGCGCCAGTCCGCAGCCCGCTCCGCCAGTACG
>JAAEQG010000852.1 GCA_024231775.1 bacterium | reverse complement strand
TCTTGACCGCCTTCAGGCCCGAGCTGTCGCAGGCTTGCTGGTAATCTTCCCAGTTGAGCGCGCGGAGCAGCCCGACCAGGGGCTTTGTCTCGCTCATGATCCGCCTGTGCTCGGAATCGGTGGGATCGTACGCGTCGTACATACAGATGTCGAGCAGCGACAGGCGCCCGCCCGGCCGGAGGATCCGATGGATGTCCTGGAAGAGGCGGCCGAGATTGGTACAGTAGCAGATCGCCCCGATCTCGTAGACCCCCGCGATGCTCCCATCCTCCAGCGGGTACGGCACGTCGTTCAGGTCGTGCACGTGGAAGCGGCACGCGCCATCGACCCGGCGTTTTCGGGCGAAGTCGTTCGCACTCGCGACCTGCGTCTCGTCCACGTTGTAGCCGACCAGCGCGGCTCCGGTCATAGAGTGGACGTTGTAGGCCACGCGCCCGCGCCCGCACCCCAGCTCGAGCAGCGTGTCGCCGGAACCCACGCGGAGATCTTCCGCCATCATGCGCTCGTAGAGGAGCTGGTTGTAGTGGACGCTCTTACCCGCCTCGATTCGCGGTGGGATGTACATCTTTTCGATCTGACCGATCGAGCACAAGAGGTTCAACACCGAGTACCAGTCCCCCACCTTCCGTGAGGTCTCCTCGAAGTCCTCGGGGTTGTCCGCCAGGCGTTCCTCCCACTCCATCGAGAAGACGTCGTAGGAGTCTAAGAACCGTTTCTGACGCTCCTTGGAAAGGCAGAGCAACTCCCGCACCGAGCGCAGGGCGCTCGCGGA
>JAAEQG010000851.1 GCA_024231775.1 bacterium | reverse complement strand
GAGCCTAGGCTGGCCTAGGATGGGTGTCAATCCGCCCGGGCAGGTCAGCGTAGCCATCAGCCAGGCTCCGCCGGACAGGTACACGGGGGGCCGTGTCAGTTCAGGCGACCTCCGTATACGTGCCACCGCAGGACAACTGTCTCCAGGCGCGACCGGTTCTCTCCGCCCTGAAAGGGCGTTCTATAATAGCCCAGGGCAACGCCCTGGGGCGGGACTCGGGCCGACTCTAGGCAGCCCTGCAGGGGCGAGATAGAGTTATTCCGCCCCTTCAGGGCTCGCTCTCACCGTGTTCACTAGGTCCCAGGGCGGTGCCCTGGGCTGACCTACTGCGCCCCGCTGGGGCTGTTCGATGTGCTCACTGCACAGACGAACGACAACCTACGCCTGCCCGCCGATTCCGTCACGAATCCGGTATGCGGACCCTCACCCGAGATCGCTTGCACGTCCTCCGGGCGTGCATATAGTGCCCAAGTCTGGAAACCGGACGCAGCCCGGCAGTCCAATGCTCTGCACCGCCGCGGTGCGACGGTCTGACTTATGCGAACGGCGCACACCATTACCGACCTCCGGAAAGCCCTGCAACCGCTGCGGCGCGACGGTCGCCGCGTGGGCTTGGTCCCCACCATGGGAGCGCTGCACGATGGGCACTGGTCCCTGGTGGAGCAGGCCCGCCGATCCTGCGAAACCGTCGTGGCCAGCATCTTCGTCAATCCGCTGCAGTTCAGCCCCGGTGAGGACTATGAGGCGTATCCGCGGGTGCTCGATGACGACGTCGCCGGGTGCGCCCAGCGGGGTTGTGACGTGGTGTTCGCCCCCGCCCCCGGGGAGATGTACCCGTCACCTCCTCTGGCTCGAGTGGCCGTCCGCGGGCTGAGCGAACGGCTCTGCGGGCGGACGCGAACGGGACACTTCGACGGCGTAGCCACGGTCGTGGCTAAGCTGTTCAACGTGGTTCAACCAGACGCAGCCTACTTCGGCGAGAAGGACTATCAGCAACTGGTCGTCATCCGCCGCATGGTCCGGGATCTGAACATGCCCATCGACGTGGTGTCATGCCCGACGGTGCGCGACCCGGACGGAATGGCCCTCTCCAGCCGCAACGCCTACCTCGATGCCGACCAGCGGTCACATGCCCGGCTGATCTCCGCCGCATTGTACGAAGCTGTTGAGTCGGTCCGCAGCGGCGAACGGGATGGTCGGCGCGTTCTCGCGGAGGCGGGGCGACGGCTGGCTGCGGACCCGGTTCTGCAGGTCGAATATGTGGAGATAGTGCATCCCAAAACGCTGGAACCGGTTGCCCGGATCGATCATCCCGCCCGCCTGTGTGTGGCTGCCCGAGTTGACGCCGTGCGTCTGATCGACAACATGCTGCTGGACCCGACCGAACGCGCCGAGTAGGATCGTCCGGTTGGGTCGCCCACCGGGCGCGGTGACCGCGAGTTCCAGGGAGAGCGGGCCTCTGAGGCTCTCTGTTTCAGGTGGAAACGGCGTATGAATCCTGAGTTGTTCACCATTCCGATCGTGAACCTGCCGGTCAAGAGCTATGGCCTCATGCTTATGCTCGGTTTCCTCAGCGCGATCTGGCTGGGGATGCGGCGTGCCGAGCGTGTGAAAGCCAGCCCCGACGTGATCCTGAATTGCGGGATTGTGGCCCTTTTTGCCGGAGTGGGCGGGGCGCGGATCTTCTACGTGGTCCACTATTGGAAGAGCAACTTCGCGTTCTATAGGAACCCGCTTTGGGAGGCGTTGAACATCACCTCCGGCGGATTGGAGTATCTCGGCGGGCTGATCGGAGCGGTAGTCGCGGTCGCACTCTATCTTATGCTTCACGGTCGCGTTTTCGCCCGCAAGGAAGGACGTATCTCGCTCCGTCTCTATCTGGATCTTCTGGCTCCGATCGCCATGTGGGGACTGGCGTTCGGGCGGGCTGGGTGCTTTCTCAACGGTTGCTGTTGGGGCGGGTTGTGCGTCGACCATGAACACCACAAGGTACTGCCCTGGGCCCTCACCTTCCCCTACTCCAGCGGTGCCCACGATCGACAGTGGATGAACCGACAGGTCACGGTTCCGGCTGAACTGATCGGAGACGACCCCGCCGCGACACAGTTGGCCCGTTTGGTACCCCGGAGTCTACTGGAGATGCCCCCGGAGAAACTTCGCGTCATCCGCGAGCTTGCGGACTTGCGGGCTGAGTACGAGCAGAAGAAGGTGTCCGGCGTTGGCGGCGAGGAGCTCGATCGGCTCGAAGCCAGGGTGCAAGCCAAGCAGAACGCCGTCAACCGGTTGAGCCGGGAGGTTCTTCCTCTGAGT
>JAAEQG010000850.1 GCA_024231775.1 bacterium | reverse complement strand
CGAGAGGTTACCGAGATTCTCAGTCTGGTCCAGGGGCACACCGTGTTCGCCATCTGGCTGGGTAAGGATCTAGCGGCCCTGGTCAGGCTGGTGCTGGGCGGTGAACTGACGGAATACACGGAGATGATGGGACAGGCTCGGGCGACAGCCACGAGCAGGATGATGGCCGAAGCGGCCAAGATGGACGCCGATGCGATCATCAACGTTCGCTATATGACAACGAGTGTTGTAGGTAGCGCCGCTGAACTCCTGGTCTATGGCACCGCTGTCAAACTGAGCTAACTGCCAGGGATGGACCCTAGTTGAGGTTGCCCATCCAACTCCGTCTCCCCAGCTCCGATTCCGCACGATTCGCTGGATATCCGCCCTCGGACCCGTGCGTTGGAGAACTCCGGCGACGGGGATCGCGGCGGCGACGATTGTGCACAACGAACCCAGTTTTCTGCGTTTCGGACCTGACAACGAGGATTGCGCAGAACAACGAAGCCATAAGAACCCAATGCTCGCCGGGGTGCCGGGAGGTGCGAGAATATCCTGGCGTGCATGTACCATGCGGAAGTCCGTAGGGGCAGGCCCCTGTGCCTGCTCCATCAGCACGTCAAAGCAGGGCAACCACGGGGGGTTGCCCCTACCGGTACCCGGCGGGAAACGGCCTGCGGTTTTTGCTTTATTCGGACGGCGTCGGTGGCTACAATTAGGGTTTTGGCGTTTACCAATGCGTTTTGTGGTTAGGGAGTTGTAAACATGAGAAGTGACACCGTCAAGAAAGGCTTTCAGCGAGCACCCCACCGGGGTCTGCTTCATGCATGTGGTGTGAACAACAACGATATCAAGAAACCCTTTATTGCGGTGGCCAACAGCTTCTGCGAGGTCGTTCCGGGCCATGTCCATCTCAACGAGGTGGCCCGCACGGTCAAGACGGCTGTCCGCGAGGCCGGGGGCCTGCCGTTCGAGTTCAATACCATCGCGGTCTGCGACGGCATCGCCATGGGCCACACGGG
>JAAEQG010000849.1 GCA_024231775.1 bacterium | reverse complement strand
GAGCCCCAGCCCCAGCCCGAGCCCCAGTCCCAGCCCCAGCCCCAGCCCCAGCCCGAGCCCACCCGTTACCGTTACCGTTACCGTTACCGTTACCGAATGAAGCAGCGTGGAGGTTCCGACCGTGTGGGCCGGGTTGAGCGGTCAGCGCTGGTGGCGCGTCTCGACGCGTTTGGCGATGGATGTCAGCATCGCGACGACCCGGTGAAGCGGTTCCAGGCCCCTGGATACTGACGCGTCGTCGACCAACTGGAGGCGCTTGCATACGAGTAGGTGCGAGGCGCACTCGACCGCCGAGCGTCTCGCCATTCGGTAGAACCGAGCCTTTTCCTTGGGGGCGAACTCCCCGACCCCCTCAGCGGTGTTGGCTGGGATCGAATTGGCAGCTCGCCGGAGCTGGTCCTTCAAGTACGAGCGTCCCCGAGGTAGGCGGCCTGCGATGTCGTCGGCGATCACGAGGAAATCGAGTGAGAGCTGGTAGACGTCGAGCTTCTCGAATTCAAAATACACTTGGAGCCTCCGGCGTTGTCGGCGACGGTAGCGATGGCGGACGTGATTTCGTCGCTTATTTGTCCTCAATAGGGTTTCGAACGACGGCTCGAGTAGGAGCAAGCGGCGTGCCACAACGTTCGGGCTTTGTGGGGCTCAACGAACTGGCAAGATGTGAGTTGCCCGACTGCCTCCTCTTGGGGTCCAGCGACACCAGAGATGGGGCCGTTCGTCCCTAGCTGCCCTGGCCAGCTGGGGCCGGACTTGGACAGGCGCGAGATTGGAGAGCATTGGGCTGCCCAAGTCGGTCGGAGCCTCTACGCTGCTTCATTCGGTAACGGCAACCCCATCTTGACGGCTGCCATGCAAGACACCAGTCATTTCAGCGCGTTGGCGCGTGGTTGCGGGTACAAAACCACGTCTCCCGACAGCATGCGATGCAGCGGATAGCACCCGTGAGCGCCGAGATAACCTTACGGCTATTCATAGGGCCGAGCGCCCATTTTGAGACTCTGGGCGATCAAAATGGGTCATTCGGTAACGGTAACGGTAACGGTAACGGTAACGGGTGAGCTCGGGCTCGGGCTCGGGCTCGGGCTCGGGCTCGGGCTCGGGCTCGGGCTCGGGCTCGGGCTCGGGCTGGGGCTGGGGCTCGGGTGCGGCGCTCCACCCGCACCCGAAACGATCAACACGTGTGCCGGCGACAGCTAGTCAGTGGGGCGGCGAAGGCCCAGCACGGTGAGCAGGTAGTTGTGGTCCCAGCCACACATCTTCCGCTTCGTCTTGATGCCCACCTTTTCGGCTTTCTCCTGCTTGAGCAGGTTGAGGGCGACCTGCCGCACGATGGCGAAGTTCTCCGCGGCGTGTCCGCTTCGCACCCGCGAATGGTCTTCGTCGAAGGCCATGTCGAGAACCCAGTGCAGAGAATTCTCGACACCCCAGTGCGATCGTACCGCGCGGGCCAACGCTCCGACATCCTCCAACGTCGTCAGGTAGTAGCGTCGATGGACGGTGGTCTCGGCGTCGCCCACGGTGCGCTCCGCTTCGACCATGCCGAAGGCCTGCAGTCCGGGCCAGTCGTCGGCGTCTTCGAACCAGTCGATGTCCGTCGTGAGCCAGTAGCGGCGGATCTCGATGCGGCCATGATCACCGTCGGTCGTTTCGCTGTAGGTCGCGTCGGACTTGACGAGGCTGTCACCGATCTCGGAGGCGAAGTAGCTCGCTACCTCCCCGCGCCCTCCCCGCGCCCTCCCCGCGCGCGGTTGAAATGGAATTTGTTGGATGGTTGTCCTTGAGCTGCAGCGCGTAGCCAGCATTCCCGTCGACAATGCGCTGAGCGATGGCCTTCTGACAGCCCATGGCGTCAGTCGTCACGATGCAGCCATCCACGTGGAGCAGTTCGAGCAGCGCCGGAATCGCCGTGATCTCGTTGGACTTGGTGTCCGTCGCGAGCTGCCCCACCGCGACACCAGCCTCGCTCGCCCAAGCATTGACCAGGTGAAGCGGCCCGACGCCACTAGCGGCATCGAGGGAGCGACGGATGCTCTTGCCCTCAATGGCGATGACCGCGATCACTTCGCCGGCTTCCACGACAGCGAGACTCTCGACCCACGCGATGAAGCAACGACGGAAGGCGTCAGGGTCCAGCGCCGCGAACACGCGGCCGAGCGTGTCGTGCGACGGAATGTCGTTGGGAAGGTCCACAAAGGTCCAGAAAGGTCCGCAACCACTTCTCTTTCGCTCGTCCGAACCGCTCCATCTCCACCCAGTTGTCGACGCTGCAGATGGCCCCGCACAACGTCAGCACGATGATGTCGGACAGCTTGTGCAGCTTCGTACGGTCCATCCGCGGGTCGGGAAGGTCACCAAAGGCCTCGATGCCGGTGGATCTGGGATCGAGAGGGAAGGCATGGCGCGCGCTCCTTGGTCAATGCCGACAACGCATCGGCGCGTCCCTTCCTTCGATCAGGAAGTCGCCTCGCCGTCAACTTCCTGTACTCCCGCCACTGCGTGTCAAGGCGGATTAGATGCGATCGCCCTGAGGGCGAGTTGACAGATGGGCGGATCTGGACTCTTGTCGAGCTATGCAACAATGCCGTGGCACGTGCCCAGGTTGGGCGGGGTGCCTCTCAGGTCAAGGTGAAGGTGAAGGTGAAGCGGCAGAAGCCGCG
>JAAEQG010000848.1 GCA_024231775.1 bacterium | reverse complement strand
TTGCCCGTGGACTCGTCCAACACGGGCAAACAAGTTTCCCATGCCACCCTAAATGGAACGAACCCACCCCCGGAACGATGTTGCCGAAGCTTTTCCGCACCGGATCACTCCCGGCCGGGCGGGAATCCCGCCTGCGGCAAGGCCCTCGGTCCGGCTTGCCTGGGCGTGGGGTTCTCGCTAGGCTGGCTGAAAACATGCCCCGGAGACGGCAGGCGGGGTCGCCCCGGAGGGTGCAAGAGAGGCTCCCGTCGCGAGTAAACGCCATGAACGGGCAGTTTCCACGTCTTGGATGGAAGGTCGTCGCGATGTTGAATGTGTTGTCCTTCTCCGGATCCGCAGCATTGGGCGCCGAGCCCCAGAAGGTCCGCGAGCGGAGCGAGATCGAGACTGAATCCCTCTGGAAGACCGAGGACATCTTCCCCAACACCAAGGCGTGGGAAGCGGAGTACGCCGCTGTCGAGAAGGTCGTCACCGCCCTCGAAGAGCTGAAAGGAACGCTCGGACAAGGGGCCGATAAGTTGCTGGCCGCTCTCAAGGCCCGTGACGACGCGGCCGCTCGGCTCGAGCGGGTGTACGTGTACAGCTCCCTGCTCGCCGATGAGGACACGCGGAAGGACCAGGGGCAGCGCATGAAATCGCGTTCGCGGTCGCTGGCGGTGGCCTACGGTAGGTCGACGTCGTGGATGGAGCCGGAGCTGACTGCGGTCCCCTTCGACCGGATCGAATCCTGGATGGGCAAGAACGCCGACTTGGCGCTGTATCGCCAGTACTTCGACGATCTGTTCCGCCAGAAGAAGCACATCCTCAGCGAGCGTGAGGAGGAGCTGATGGCCTTGGCCGGCGAGGTCCGCAGCGTGCCCCACACCGCCTACAACCTGCTGGCGAACGCTGATCTGAAGTTCCCCACGATCAAGGGCGAGGACGGAGCAGACTTCGAGCTGAGCGATTCCGCCTTCTATGTCATGATGCGCTCGCCCAAACGTGAGGTTCGCAAAGCCTCCTACGAAGGCATCGTGGGGGCGTACGCCGATGTCCGCAACACAGCGGCGGCCCTGCTGAACGGCGCGATCCAGAACCACATCTTCTCGGTCAAGGCCCGCGGCTACGAAAGCTGCTTGGCTGCTGCGCTGGATGGGGGCAACATCCCCGTGGAGGTCTACAATACGCTGGTCAAGACGGTCAACGAGGGCCTTCCCCTGCTACATCGCTATCAACAAATCCGCAACAAGGCCCTGAAACTGGACGGCGTTCACGCCTACGACCTCTTCGCCCCGTTGATCACCGGCGCCACGATGGAAGTGTCCTACCCCATCGCCGTGGATATGACCCTCACCGCCGTCGCGCCGCTGGGGGACGAGTACGTGACGGCGCTCAAGAAGGGCTTCGATTCGCGCTGGGTGGACGTCTATCCCACCAAGGGCAAACGCAGCGGCGCTTACTCGAGCGGCACATTCCTCACCCAACCGTACGTTCTGCTCAACTTCCACGGAGGGTACGAGGACGTCTCCACCCTGGCTCACGAGATGGGCCACTCGATGCACTCGTACTTCTCGCGCGGCAATCAGCCGTACGTCTACAGCGACTACGACATCTTCTGCGCCGAGGTGGCGTCCACCTGCAACGAGATTCTGCTGCAGCACTACGTGCTGGAGCAGACCAAGGATCCGCGGCAGAAGCTGTACCTGCTGTGTGAGTTCCTGGAGGGTATCCGCGGCACGGTCTTCCGCCAGACTATGTTCAGCGAATTCGAGCAGCGCATCCACGAAATGGCTGAGCAGGGCCAGCCGCTGACCGCCGACGCGCTGGGAGCAGCCTACGGCGAGATCGTGAAGCGCTACTACGGATCGGATTACGTCCACGATGAGCTGGTGGACAAGTACTGGATCCGCATCCCCCACTTCTACTACAACTTCTACGTCTACAAGTACGCCACCAGCTACTGCGCCGCGTCGAACATCGCCCGGCGCATCCTCGACGGCGAGCCCGGGGCAGTGGAGGCGTACCTGACGTTTCTCAAGAGCGGCAGCAGCAAGTACCCGGTCGCACTGCTCAAGGGCGCCGGCGTGGACATGATGTCGCCGGAACCGGTCCGCGACGCGATGAAGATCTTCGAGGGTCTGCTGGATCAGACCGAAGAACTGCTGGGCCAGATGGGCACCAAAGGGTAGATAGACCGGAATGCTCGGGTCCCGGGGCGCGGCGCATCCCGGGGTCAGAGCACTTCGGCGTCGGTGGCTGGCGGCTGATAACGCGGTAGAGGCCCGAACAGGTGGCGCATCTCTGACAAGATGCGCCCCACTTGGCGACGGTTACGCTGGGCGATGAACTCGCCACGGACCTCGGCCCGCTCGAAGACCTGCTTGCCCTCCCCCAACTGCCGGACCGGAGCGAGTTTGGCGGATTCCAGCTTGGCGGTCGCGATGCCTCGCCGGTGATCCTCGCGGAAGGAGACGAACCCGCCTCCCTCGAAGCCGGCTCCACCACCATCGCCCACGATCAGGTAGCTCACCGTAGCGTTGATCATGGAGTCTTCCGCGTAGGTCCGCCCGGGGGCCACAGTCCAGATGCCCCGTACATGCACTATCTGCGTGATCCGTGCATCCGCACTGCGCTCAGCCATGCCCACGCGCCGAGCGACGAAATCAAAACGGCCGTCGGGCTCGACGCGATAGAAGCAATCGTCGAACTCCTCGAAGTAGTGCGTGGTCCCACCCTCGAGGCGGTGATCGGAGATGTCCAGGCGGGTGATCCGCGGGCCGCAACCGGCGAGCGCCACGCCCAAACCAGCCAGCAGCAAACGCGGGACGATACGCCGATACGAAACCTGACTGGGTACGATCCCACACAACATCACGGGGTCACCTCTGGCTTGATCTGCATGCTGCGGACCATAGCGATGCGTTCTGCAATCGTCAAACGCCCCCGCATCCGCCCGCCCGCACGAACGTGCTTTCAAAAACGTTGAAAGACCACGGTGCAACCTCCGCTTCGACTATCATGGGCATGCGCCCGGCGGGTTGAGACCGAGGTGGGCCGACGTATAATCCCACCGACAGATGACCAGAGCGGGCTCTACGGACGTTCGCAGGATGCAAGACGAGTCAACCA
>JAAEQG010000847.1 GCA_024231775.1 bacterium | reverse complement strand
GCCGCGGGCTTCAGCCCGCGCGATGCATCAATCGACGAGGGGCGCCGGGATGTCCGATCCCTTACGTACCGGGATCCTCGATCCTCTCCGTAGCGGGGTGCCCCGTCCTTTGCGAAGCAAAGGGTGGGGGTTTGCAGCGCGGGTGTCCCATCGCGTTAACTCGCCTAACGGTCGGATATCGAGGTGGGGGACCGATTCCCTCCGAATCTGCAACCCGGAACTCGGAACCCGGAACCCGGAACCCGGAACCCGGAACCCGGAACCCGGAACCCGGAACTGCCTCACCGCTCCGGTCGGAGGATCTCGTACTTCTTCACCCGGTAGCGCAGATTGTCCCGGCTGATCCCGAGCTCGCGAGCCGCCTGAGACTGGTTCCAGTTAGCGTCTTCCAGCGCCTTGACGATCATGGTCCGTTCGTAGCCCCAAAGACCGCCGTCGCCGGATGTCGCCGGGGTCTCCGGCGAGGCACCCGCGATGTCCGGAGGCAGATGTCCCAGCCCAATCGTCTGGGCATCGCAGAGCAGCACCGCCCGCTCCATGACGTTTTCCAGTTCACGGATGTTCCCCGGCCAGCGATAGGCGATGAGCATTGCCGAAGCGCTCTGCTCCAGACGCGGAACCGGCCGCCCGAGTCGGCGGCTGACCTTGGCGATGAAGTGCTCCGCCAGTGCGGGGATGTCCTCGCGACGCTCCCGCAGAGGCGGCAGTTCGATCGGGAAAACGTTAAGGCGGTAGTAAAGGTCTTCGCGGAACTTACCCTCGCGGATGAGCCCGCTCAGGTCGCGATGCGTTGCGGCGAGCACCCACACGTCGCACGCCACCGACTGCGTGCCGCCCACCCGCTCGAACTCCTGCTCTTGCAGAACCCGTAGGAGTCTGACCTGCGTCGACGGCGAGATGTCGCCGATCTCGTCGAGAAACAGCGTCCCGCCGTCCGCCAGCTCGAAGCGCCCGACCTTCCGCGATACCGCACCGGTGAACGCGCCCTTCTCATGACCGAACAACTCGCTTTCCAGCAGCGTCTCCGTTAGGGCGGAGCAGTTGATGGCGATAAAGGGAGCCTCACGTCGTGCCGAGGCATGATGGAGATAACGCGCCAGCAGTTCCTTACCCGTTCCCGTCTCCCCCAGCAGCAGCACCGTCGCCGTGCTGGCAGCCACCTTGTCGCACAGCCCGAGCACTTCGCGAAGACGCGGCGCCCGGCCCACGATCGTCCGCTCGCCGACCGTTGTCTCCCGCAGTCCCTGGTTCTCCAACTTCACGCGCTCATGAGTCTGCGCATTCCGCACGCCCACTGCAGCCAGGTTCGCAAACACCTGAGCCAGCTCCACGTCCGGATGGCCGAACGAACGATCGCCCCTGGGGTTGAGTACCTCCACCACTCCCACGACCTCGTCGGCCACCAGCATCGGCGCGGCGATCAGACCGCGCGTCTCAAACCCGCTCTGCTGGTCGATGCCTTTGTAGTGTCCGTCGCTTTCAGACACGTCAGGCACCAGCCGCGCCTGCCCCTCAGCCAGCACCTGCCCGGCGATGCCCAGATCCTCGGCGAATTCCTGCCCCAGCACCCTGCCGGCCTTCTCGCCGGAGACGGCGGCGAACACCAGTTTGCCACGCCGGGCGTCGCGCAGCAGCACGCTCCCCGCCTCCGCGTCGAGCAGCTCCGCCGCGGACCGGGCGATTCTGTCCAGAACCTCAGACAGCTCCAACGAAGCGTTGATCGCCGCCGAAGCTTCGGTCAGCGCGCGTAAGGAAGCCGGAGACATGTTGCCAGTGGTAAGGTCCATTTGCTCCACCCGCTGTTATAGGACGTTACGCGGAGTTATGCGCATATGCTCAAAACAACCGGCCTCCTGGGTCTGAGTCCGGGGCGCTAGGGCAGTACCTCGACCACGTCGCCGATCCGCAGGAGGTTGAACAGCAGTTCCGCATCGCCATCCTCGAGGGCGATGCAGCCGGCGGTCCAATCGCTCTTCGATCCGTGGCCGTGGATGCCGATCGCGCCGCCCAAAGCGGTGGTCCAACTCGGACAGCGCTCGGCTGCCAGAGCGTTGTGAATGCCCTCAGCTTCTCCTCCGGTGATCAGCCCGTCGAGCAAACCGCGCTCCGCGGCGCTGGCGTCGGGGTAGTCGAGTCCCAGGAACCGGTGGTACTTACTTTGACGGTTGCGGGTGGCTATGCGGAAGCTGCCCTCCGGAGTCCGCCCGTCGCCTTCGCACTGTTTTTGCCCGACCGGCTGGCGACCCAGCCCGATCGGAAAAGTTCTAATCAGCCGTTCGTCATCAAAGAGGTGCAGAACGCGCTTGGATTTCAGCACGATCACGCGGGGCTCTTGCAGGCTCATCCCGTCATCTTCCGCCTGAGTTTCCGGAAGCACGGCACCGCAGACCAGAGTAGCCAAGGCCAGCATGGCGGCGCCGGTGGCGGAGAGCCGGGCGTGGGAGTCGTAACTGGTTATGAGTGAGTGGGTTACGCGCCGTCCCCAACGTTGCGCCTTCTTCTGTGCCCGGCTGAGTCCGCTGTGTGCCAACGTGGAGGGCCTTTCGATTTCGACGGTCTGTGAGGCTGGTGGAAACGAACTCGACGCGAGCCGTTCACGCGGACCCTAGTCCTGCATTCGCGTAAGCATACAATGCGGCGGTGACTTCGCCAACGGACCAGGAACTACTCGCTGCCCATCTCCGGGGAGATCCCTCGGCGTTTCGCGCGCTGGTGGAACGGCACCACGCGGAGCTGTATCGCTTCGTGATGCGGTTTACGGGCAGCGGTGCGGCAGCCGAGGATGTCGTGCAGGATGCGTTCGTCCAGGTACACGTGGCGGGGGCGAGCTTCGATGCGAGTCGCCGGCTTAAACCGTGGTTGTTCACCATCGCCGCCAACAAGGCTCGGGACTACCTGAGAGGGCGAGGGCGTCGGAAAGAGGTGTCCCTGGACGCGGCGGTGGATGGGAGCGACGACTCGGATAGTCAGCGGTTCTTCGCCCTGATGGCGGACGACGGCCCTACGCCGCTGGAAAACGCTGCGGAGTCTGAGAAGGCGGCGCTGGTCCGCCAGACGATCGCGGGCATGCCCCCAGCGCTGCGCGAGGTGCTGATCCTCTCTTACTTCCACAAGACGCCCTATAAGGACATGGCGGAGATTCTGGGTATTCCCCTGGGGACCGTGAAAAGCCGCCTCCATTCGGCGGTGGGCTGCTTTGGCAAACTGTTCGCCGCCGAGCAGAACCCGGAAGGGGCGAAGGACGTATGAACCTGTACAGGATGGGAAGGGCGGCGACGGCCTGAGGCGTGGAGCCGAGAAGGGCGTCGATCATAAGCCAGGAAGCAACGGACCATGGATCAACCAAAGCACGTTCAGCCGGAAGAACTGCTGGAATACCACCTGGGCCTGCTGGATGAGGCCACCGCGGAGCAACTGCACCTGGAGATAGCCCAGTCCGCGGAGACGGTCACGCGCAGCCGTAATGTGGCGGCGTGGCTGAAGCTTCTGGACGGGGACCGGGCCTCCAATCCGCCGGATGCCATGGTCGATCAGATCATGGGCCGCGTCGAGCAGACTGACCCCCTGAGAGTGACGGAGGCGGCATCCTCCCTGCCTCCGTCCTCAGGGGGGAGACTGTTCCGGCGTCCGGTGCTGTCGCTGCGCGAGCTGGTGGCGCTGGCAGCCTGTATCACGTTCTTCATCGGCGTGGTGATCCCGGGCGTTTCGCAACAGCGGAGTATGCAACGACGTACGGCGTGCGCGAACAACCTGGGCAGTATCGGGCGCGGTCTGCTTCAGTATGCGGCGGATTCCGGGGGGATGATGCCGCAAACCGCCAGCCTGTTCCCTGGGCTAGGGTGGTCCAGCGCCACCGGTCCGGTAGCGGTTCCGGTTCGGCGACCGGCGCGGATGTCTAACAGCCCTAACCGTTTTCTGCTGGTGCGGATGCGGCTGGTGAATCCGCAGAGCTTCATTTGCGCGGCGATGGAACAGGCCCGGGAGATGAGCACCGACGAGATCGACGAGTTCACTGATTTTCCGTCTCCGGAGAATTGCAGCTTCGATTCGCAGAACATGAGCGGACCGACCCTGCCCATCCAGGCTGTACCGGCGATGCCGGTCTTCGCGGACCGTAACCCGCTGTTTGCGCAAGGCCGGTTCGTCCGCACGGTTGCGGCGGAGTCCAACTCCCGCTCGCACGACGGCGGGTCGGGGCAGAATGTGCTGAGCGCCAACGGTGCGGTGCGCTGGACCGAGTCTCCGGTGTTCGGTTCCCAGGGGGACAACATCTGGAAGGCTGAGGGCGTGAGCGAAAGCACCGGTAACGAAAGTCAACTCCACCCGGCGGATGCGTACATCGTTCCTTAATACGTCGCGGCGACCATTCGATTAGGCCACCTCCGAAGCGCGCTGCGCGCATCCCGGACCTTGTGCGCATTCTGGTTAGCCCGGATTATTCATGCCATCCGGAGGTTGGCGAGTGCGGTCAATGACTCAACGGAAGTGGATTGAACGCAGAGACGCTGAGGACGCAGAGAAGAGGGGGAAACGTCGAAAAGTCGAAAAGTCGAGGAGTTGACAGGTGTAAATGTTGAAGCGGGCGTTACCTGCCTGGAGATTCGTCAGCAGGCTGGTTGGATCAACGAGATGGGCCACCCGGCCAATGGGTGCCCCGGCTTAATATGGCAGCGCTACTTTCTCTTCAAGCGTCTTCCGCGTTTTCGTCGGCTTCGGTATGACGCTTCGTTGCGATCTTGATAGTAATGGCAACAGGCGGCGATGTGGGGCGGCGAGTG
>JAAEQG010000846.1 GCA_024231775.1 bacterium | reverse complement strand
GTCAGGAAAGGATTCGAATCGTCGAAAATCCACCAGCCCCAGCCGCCGTCATAGTGCTGTTGATTGTAGAGCCGCTGCAAACCGGTGCTGACCAGTCCCGGCAGTCGCTCCTCCAGGTCGGGCCGCTCAAGCCCCAGTTCCGTGAACGCGCGGTAGGTGACGACGTTGGGCAAAAAGCGGCTCACCGTCTGCTCGACGCACTCGTAAGGATAATGCTCCAGGTAATCCAGCCCGTCCACCATACCGGCGGCCAGCGACGGGTCCACGTGCACCGACAACTCGCCCTGGCTGGGGTCATAACTGGGCGGCAAGACGATTGCCTCCAGGCGCTGGCCGTCGGCGTCAAAGTGCCCAGCGGTGGCGACCACCTCCGGCGTGCTGTAGCGATAGACCGGCAACGGGAACTCGACTGCGTCAGACAACGCCTCGTCGGTTGCCCGCGCCCCAAAGTGCAGTGTCACCTCCTCCGCATCCTCCACCGTCACCGACCAGACCACCTTTTCTTTGCCCCCGGCGGGAATATCGACCCGTACACTTGCAGATGTGCCAATCCGCACCCCCTGCGCCTCAAAGCGCACCTCTACCTCCAACGCTTGTTCGGTGTTGTTGTGCACCACGGCGGCCAATTCCGCCTCGTCGCCGACGACGAAAAAGCGTGGAGCGACCGGGCGGATCAGCAAATCCTTGGTGCTGACAATGTCCACGTCTGCCTGGCCCACCAGCGTCTCGGCGGTGACGCCGCGCGCGCCCATGCGCCAGGTCGTCAGATTGTCCGGCAGCTCGACGCTTACGGTGGCGTGGCCGTCCTCGTCGGTGCGCAGGGTTGGGTTCCAGTAGGCCGTGTCGCGGAAACGCTGCCGCGCCGGGCCAAACTCGTCAACCCCACCGCCGCCGCCCATGCCCTTGATCTCTGCCGCCACCTGCTCATTGATCCGGTCTCCCGAGATCGTCAGCCCGTTGGCCGTATAGACGCCCAGGCCCCGCTCGTGCCAGAAATGGCTCACGATGTCGCGT
>JAAEQG010000845.1 GCA_024231775.1 bacterium | reverse complement strand
TTCACCATTGTCAGCGAGACCGGGCGGGAGCGGGAGCGATTCCCCGTGATTTTCGGCGCCCACGTCATGGTGGACGACGGGGTCGAGGTGACGGCCGGGGATCTTTTGGCCACCTGGGACCCCTTCACCACCCCCATCATCACCGGCGTGGACGGCGTGGTGAAATTCGGCGACATCCTGCTGGGCAACACCATGCAGGAGAAGGTGGACCCGGTCACCGGTAAATCCAGCCGCACCATTATCGAGTCCAAGAGCGGCGAGGAGCGGCCCCGCATCTCCATGAAGAACGAGAAGGGGAAAACCGCGGCCCTGCCCGACGGACAGGGTCGGGCCCGGTACCTGCTGCCCATCGGCGCCATCCTGCTGGTGGAGGAGGGTGGCAATGTCCAGGCCGGCGACGTCATCGCCAAACTGCCCCGGGCCACCACCAAGACCAAGGACATCACCGGTGGTCTCCCACGGGTGGCCGAGCTGTTCGAGGTGCGCAAACCCAAGGAGATCGCGGTGCTCTCCGAGATCGACGGGTACGTCTCCATCGCCAAGGCCACCAAAAAGGGGAAGCAGCGGATCAGCGTCACCCCCGTGGACGTGGGGGACAAGAAAGAGTATCTCATCCCCAAGGGACGGCACATCAGCGTCTATGAAGGGGATTACGTGCGGGCCGGCGAGCCCCTCATCGGCGGCGCCGCGGTTCCCCAGGATATTTTGAACATCCAGGGGGAGGTGGCCCTGGCCCGGTACCTGGTGGACGAGGTGCAGGAGGTCTACCGGCTGCAGGGCGTTCGCATCAACGACAAGCACATCGAGGTGGTCGTGCGCCAGATGATGCGCCGGGTCAAGGT
Source organism: bacterium (assembly GCA_024231775.1). Lineage (GTDB taxonomy): Bacteria > Planctomycetota > Phycisphaerae > UBA1845 > UBA1845 > JAAEQG01. Next base: position 441 of record JAAEQG010000845.1, on the reverse strand, counting down.
GACCGACGTGGGCGACACGGATTACATCATCGAGGAGCAGGTGGACCGCATCAAGTTCGAGGAGGTCAACCGCGCCATCGCGGAGAAGGGCGGGAAGCCGGCCGTGGCCGAGCCCCTGATCCTGGGCATCACCAAGGCGTCCCTCAGCACGGACAGCTTTGTCTCCGCGGCCTCGTTCCAGGAGACCACAAAAGTGCTCACCGACGCCAGCATCGCCGGCGCCGTGGACACTCTCAACGGTCTGAAAGAGAACGTGATCATGGGCAGAATCATCCCCGCGGGCACCGGTTTGCCGGAATATACCGAATTAGAGGTTGAACCCGCGTAATTCGTGATTATAATAGTTGGTCGCCTTGAATTCCGCGCCTCCCGGATTAACTCACGCCGGGGCGTCCGGTGTTCGGCGGGGAGAGACGATCGTGTTCCCGAACCATCGGTTTT
>JAAEQG010000844.1 GCA_024231775.1 bacterium | reverse complement strand
GCGCGACCAGGGCCACCAGGGCGAGGCCCCATCCGGCGATGCGCCGGAGGGTTTGTTTGCGGATTTCACGTTCTTCAATCGGTCGGTCCATGTCGCCTCCTGGCGGGCGGCAGTGCGAAAGCCGTGCCATGCCCTCGCCCGAGGCCGGGAGCCGCTTGCATGGGGGAGAGGGGGAAGGGGATTGTCCAGAACTGGACAGGGATCGTCCAGTTCTGGGCGGGCGCCGGTGAGCGGGTAGTCGGTTTCCGGACTCCACCCAGGGTTCAGGCCCTGGGTGGGTGCGCAGCACCAAATCCGGAGCCCAGAGGGCGGCTTTGCATCAGCCCAGGGCGTGAGCCCTGGGTGGGAGTGCGGAAGCCTTCAATTCTCGGCTCCCAGCTGCTCCAGATCCGCTCCCAACATCCGGCCGGCGAAGTCGCCGTACAAGATCCCCTGATCGGTCAGGGAAATCAAGTCGTCCGTCACCGTGATCAGACCACTGTCCTGAAGATCCCTCAGGGTGGACTCACAGAGGCGAAGCAGGTCGAAACCGTGCCGCTTCTTGAACTCGCGATGGTTCAAGTGGATGAGCTTCATGCTCAGCAGGACCTCGCGCACCATCCGATCGAGGCTGCTGTAGACGTAGCCGCGGTGGATCGGCAGCACTCCGGTCTCGATCCGTCGCGAATATCTTGGAACGTCGGTGGTGTTCCGGTAGGACCACCTCCCGAGAATCCCGGAGGCCGACGCGCCGAATCCATAGAGATCCTCACCACGCCAGATGTTGGTCGTATGCCGCTTTACGTAGCCGCCGCCCTTGGTGAAGTTGAAGAAATGGACGGGAAGGTAGTCGGCCTTCTTGAGCTCATCCATGGCATATCGCAGCTTTTCAATCTCCCCCTCTTCCGAGGGGATGGATATCTCCTCCCCTCGCAAACCGTCGTAGTACGCGGATTGAGTATAGATCTCCAGTCGGCGCACGGTGACGCTCGGCACCGCGGTGGAGATCGTACGTTGGATCGAGTATTCCCAGGTGTCGTTTCTTTCCCCGGCGAGCCCGCTGAGCAGATCGATATTCACGACCGCGCCCGTCTCCTTGGCGATCTCGATAGACCGGAGCACCAGGGACTCCCTGTCGCGACAGCCGGGCCTGCCGACGACTTCGTCGCTGAACGACTGGATTCCCATGCTGATGCGCTTGACGCCGAGCGCTTGGAGGAAGTCCGCCTTGCGCTGGGTCAGCGTGACCGGCTCCCCTTCGACGGTCACCTCCGGATCGTCGGCGATCGTCAGGTTCTCGTGCAGGGTCTCCATGATTCTGGAGAAGTCCTCTCGGCGGAGCACCGTCGGGATGCCCCCGCCGAAATGCAGGGTGGTCACCGGCCGGTCCTTGAGGTGGAAAGATTCGGATGCCAGCGCAATCTCCCGGCACAGAGCGGTCACATACCGATCGATCTCGGTCCTGTCACCGTCCTCGAGAGTAATCGTGCTGTAATAGCAATAGGCACATTTCTGTATGCAATAGGGGATGTGCAGGTAGACATTCAACGGCCGGGTCGCCGAGTCTTCGCCCATCGCCTCCCTCCGCCAGTGGCGGAAACTGGGATAGCTCGTGACAAAGCCGGTACGGGCAAGTTCGGTCTTGCCTTTGGCTACGTTGAGCATGCCTCGGTCCTCCACGTTTCCGTTGCGCGATCCACCCGCCGGCTGCCGCGGCCGCCGCACGCAGGAGCGCACCGATACCGTCGAACCCGGCTTTGTCGCGATGCCTGGAACCGGCACGCCCCGCAGGAAGTAAGGATAGACCTCCTCCTCCGGAATGTCAAACCGACGGGCAGCGGCAAGGTTCCTGTATGATGGGCGCCCGACTTCCGGAGATACGCGATGAGAGCCAACGCCGTTTCCCGCAGCAACACCCCGCCGGAGCCACTTTCCTGCTCGACGCTTTTCCGAGAGTGCTCGCTGGTTCTCGGGCTGAGCGCGGTGCTCGGTCTCGGGTGCTGGGGCGGGTCGGATCCGGAGAAGCTCCGGGGCGGTCCGCAGATCCGCTTCCCGGAGCCGCCCAACGTGATTCTCATCGTCGTCGATACGCTGCGTCGAGATCACGTCGGGGTATACGGGTATCCTCGACCGACCACGCCGTTCCTCGACGAGCTGGCCGCCCAGGGCGTGGTCTTCGAGAACGCATACTCTCAAGCCCCCCAGACGTTCAACTCCACCGTCACCTTGCTGACCTCCCGCTACTTTCCCTATCTGGTCAGGAACACCCAATTCGAGTCCGTCCCGGGTCTGGACGAGGAGAGCCAGGCCAGGCACGCTCAGGTGCCCTACCTTGCGAAGATGAACCTGACCCTCCCGGAGGTGCTCGGCGAGGGCGGGTACGAGACCCTGGGCGTATTCACCAACCCGCATCATCATGCGACCTCGGGCTTCTGGCAAGGCTTTGAGAAGACGGAGTACCTGACCCCCGAGAGCCGCGCGGTCGCGTATGCTCGGGGTCCCAAGATCCACCAGGCCTTCTTCGAGTGGCTGGATCAGCGGCGGACGGATCGGCCCTATTTCGCCTATCTCCATTTCATGGACGTCCACGCCCCCTACCGGCCGCCGCACAAGCTCCGCAAGCTCTTCGTGACCGTACCCGGCCGGGATCGGTACAGGAAGGGCAAGCCCACCGGCGATCAGATCCCTTCAGCCGAAGATCTCGCCTACATGCAGGCACTCTACGATGG
>JAAEQG010000843.1 GCA_024231775.1 bacterium | reverse complement strand
TTCTGGAAGATCATCGCCAGAGTCTTGCCGGCGAGGAGCTGCGGGCGATCGTTGCGATACCAACCGAGCTTGAGGGCTTCAGCCGTCTTGAGGACCTGCCAGACCTCTTCAGTGGAGAAGTCTTTGAGCGATACGAGGCTTCTGTTCTTGAGATTGACAGCCATGGTCTTCTGAATCCTCTTGAGTGGAGAGTAGCTCTGTCCGAATCGGGAGTACACAAGGAGCTGCGGACTTCAGTCCGCGCAGTGTGCTGCGCCGGATCACCTATCCGGGTGTTTCCTCCCTGCGAGCAGGCGCCTCAGATCCACGACGATGCCAGGTATTTCGAGCGCATTGGCGAACGCCTCCACCCAGCGCAGCACCCGTTCTTCATCCAGATCAGGGTGGGCGGCCGAGATGGCTTCGATGTCCGTGAGGTCGCGCGGGCGCTGGGCGACGGCCTTCATGATTATCAGGTCCTCCGGCGTCGGAAGCGGAATCGCCGCGCCTGCGACCTCGGTCCACCTGGACCGGGCTACCGCCTCTTCCTCGAACGGCAACGAGCCGAAGACGACGTCCAGATCGATCTTCGTGGAGCCGTGGCGCAAGAGAAGAACTCGGGCCTGGCGCGCAAACGCGAGGCAGTCTGGGCGTCGGGGCTCGAACCCGAACCGCCCGCCGGAGGCGAGGAACGTCGGCCAGTGCTCCTCCGGCAGCAGAACCAGTACGTCAACATCGCGGGTTGCCCGCGGTCGACCGAGCAGGGAGGCTGCGACGCCGCCGATGATAGTGCCGGGCACATCCTGCCCGCGTAGCCACGACCCGAGGTCATGCAGCACACCTGCGAAATGATCGGGGGGCAACTGCTCAGCCATGACCGACCTCGCGGAGACGAGTCCATCGTTGCCTGGCTTGGTCCTCTTCGGACGCGAGCTGATCGTGCCAGCCAAGTGCTCGGACCGAAGCCATCAGGGCTGCGATCTGCCGCAGCTTGACGTCATACGGTGTGGCGCGCAACTCGGTGTGCTCAGCCTCGTTCACGAGTTCCCACCGGCGGCGGAAGTCTTCGGCGTCCGCCTTGGTCAGGGAACATCGGGTCCGCACGGTTTCTCCGTCTGCTCCGTTGATCATGGCTCTAGGATACCACACATTGCGTTTGGCCTGTACGGCAAACCAGACCCCCAGGGGCAAGACTGCATCTGACAGGCAGTACTCCGCCGAATCCGCGTCGCCCACCAGGGATGACGCCACCTCACCGGGTGCCATGCTCATCCCGCAGGGTGAGCATGTCGCCGGGCCAATCAGGGCCACGCCAGGCGATGAACATGGCGTCCCGCATACCCGCGCTGTTCATCACCTTACGAGATGACCTTCACGATCCGCTCGAAGGCCCAATCGAGGTCTTTCTGCTCGATGGTCAGCGGGGGGGCAAAGCGCAACACCTGCTCGACAGTGTCCTTGCACAAGATGCCCTCTTCCTTGAGCTGCTTGGCGAAGGCCTTCGCCGGTCCCGCCGAGGTGTGAAACTCCACGCCGATCAGCAGGCCTTTACCCCGCACCTCTTTGATCTTGTCGCTGCGGATGGAACCGAGTCGCTCGATGAACGCACCACCCGTTTCGGCGGCGCGCTCGGCCAGCTTGTCCCGGCCGAGGAGGAGCAGCGCCATCCGGGCGACCGCGCATCCCAGCGGGTTGCCCCCGAACGTGCTCCCATGATCGCCGGGTTTGAACACGCCCAGGATCTCGCGGGAAGCCAGCACCGCGGAGACGGGCATTGCTCCACCGCCCAAGGCTTTGCCGAGGATCAGCATGTCCGGTTTGACACCCTCGTGATCGCAGGCGAACGCCTTGCCCGTGCGGCCCAGCCCGGTCTGGATCTCATCGGCGATGAACAGCACTTTGTTCTCGTGGCAGATGTTCAGGCACGCGCGCAGGTATCCGTCCGGGGGGACGACGATCCCGCCCTCACCCTGGATCGGTTCGACCAGGAACCCGACGGTGCTCGGGGTGATCGCCTTCTTGAGGGCGGTGGCGTCTCCGTAGGGGATCATCTTGAAGCCCGGCGTGAACGGCCCGAAGCCGTCCTTGAACTGCTCGTCGCGCGAGAAGCCCACGATGGTCACCGTGCGCCCGTGGAAGTTCCCATCGACGACGATGATCTCGGCTTGGTCCTGGGCGACGCCCTTGACCTGATAGCCCCACTTGCGGGCCGTCTTGAGCGCGGTCTCGACCGCTTCGGCGCCGGTATTCATCGGCAGGACTAGATCCTGCCCGCAAAACGCGGTGATCTCCTTGCAGAACGGACCGAACTGATCGTTCTGAAAAGCTCGTGAGGTCAAGGTCAGGCGTTTGGCCTGCTCGACGAAGACTTCGAGGATCTCCGGATGCGAGTGGCCGAAGTTCAGCGCCGAGTAGGCGCTGAGCATGTCCAGATAGCGCTTACCGGAGACATCCTCGACCCAGCAGCCCTCGCCCTGGCGGATGACTACCGGCAGGGGGGCGTAGTTGTTGGCGCTATGCTGGGCGACCAGCTCGTCATGCTGAGCGGGACTGAGAGGCGACGATCCCAGGATGGATTCGACCGCCGTGGAAGTTGCTTGGGTCATCTTGGCTAACTCCTTATTCAGCCGACCACCTTCTTGATGGCTTCGGGCAGGGCGTTCCTGTCGTGCTCCGCCAGTTCGTAGGTCACGCGGGTGTTCGGCTGCTTGATCTCGATCAGCTTAGCCAGATCGATCGGCGTGCCCACGATCACCGCATCACAAGGGGTCTTGGCGATGGAAGCCTGCAAGTCCGCCATCTGAGCGCGTCCGTAGCCCATGGCCGGCAGAATGTCGGTCAGGTGATTGTACTTCGCGAACACCCCCTTGAGCGAGCCCTG
>JAAEQG010000842.1 GCA_024231775.1 bacterium | reverse complement strand
GCCCCGGCTCCCGCCGCATCCACACCGGCGCCGGCACCCGCCGCCCCGGCTGCGGACGACGACCCGTTTGGGGATCCGGCAACACCCGCCCCGGCTGCTGCCGCCCCGGCTCCCGCCGCATCCACACCGGCCCCGGCACCCACCAAACCGGCCGCGGACGACGACCCATTTGCAGAACCGGCCAAGCAATAGTCTCCGGATTGGCGAAAACTGCCTCGACCCAGCTCGGGCGTTCAGACCGTTCCAGCAGAATGCTGGAAGGCTCTTGACGCCCGTTTTTTTGCGCGGCTCCCTCGGGCAGAATCACCCGATTTACTCGGCCTCTATTCGCTTGACACACGACCCATTGAAGGAACGCGGGCTGCTTGTCAGCGCGTCACTGATCCCGCTATATTGGCCCTCGACTGACGGTCACGCTCCCTTTTTTGAAACGGAATCCGGATATGGCTGTAGATCAACTGATATCCCTAATTGGGCGAGAGACCGATCCGGCCCGCGTCTGTGCGGGGCTGAGAGAGTACGCCCGCAAAGGTCGATTTCCCGTTGTCGGCGCGTGCGAAACCGTCTGCTCCGACGAGGCTGAGCGAGAATCAGAGTCGGTCTTCCAGCGGCTCTTCGTTAAGCAGATGTTGCCCGTCCTGAAATCGGGAACTCGAGCCGCGTTCGGCACGGTCAACTTGGGGTCGCGCTACGAACCGGGCGCCATCCAGATAGCCGAGGACCATTACGCGACGTCGGAGTGCGAACAGACGGCCAAGTTGATGGTGGTCAAGATCAACGCCCACGTCGCGGTGCAAGAGTCTTCCGACGGTCCCACCTACGGACGCATGGACCGCTACGGTTGCCGTTCCACCTGTTGCGGCGCTTTGGCCTCGATGCTCGCCGGGGGCGACTTGCCGGCGGTCAAGGAATTGGCCCAGGCGTTTCGCCACGACGGCAACGACCGGCTAGAAACGCTCAATGACCCGAACAAGGTGCCCGCCAAATACCGCACCCTGCTAGCAGCCGTCACCAACGCTCGGCTTCAAGCCGATCGGGCGGTTGCTGAGATCAGCGGATACGATCCCAAGACACCGACCAAGTGGCTGGTTCTAAGCTGCGTCAGCATCAATCGTCCTGAACCGGATACCGAGTTGCCTGTGGGCCGCCACCTGATCGACGCGACCGCCGATGCGGTGACGACCGAATACCAGGGCCTGGGCGATGATCCGGCAACGTATCGGGTGGAACACGACAAGGACGGGGTGCGGATAACAGACGATCGGTGGCCGGAGAGTGACTAGTTGCTAGACTGTTGCAGGGTGGTCTCCCGACTGTCCCACCACTATCCACCAACCACCCCCTTCACCGCCAAATCTTGAAACACCTCGCGAATCTTAGACGCGTCGCCATTCCCGAAACCCGTCCGCTGGATCATCAGCACGAAAATCATCTCGCGCTCGGGATCCACCCAGCCTTGAGTGCCAAATGCACCGCCGTGACCGAAGGTGCCAGGCGAGAGCATCTTGGTCACGCCCTGCGGCTCGCGGATGATGCACCAACCGAACCCCCAGCCGTTGCCGGGCGTGAAGCCCGAGGTCAGGTCTCCGGTTTGTAGCGTGGTCATCTGTTGG
>JAAEQG010000841.1 GCA_024231775.1 bacterium | reverse complement strand
GAAACCGCCGGCGCCCCTGGCGAAGGAGACGAACACGTCCTGCACCACGTCCTGGGCCTCGTGCGGATCGTTCAGCAGGCCCATCGCCAGGCTCAGCAGGGCGTTGACGTACTTCTCGTAAATCCGCGCCAGTGCCTCGCGACTGCCCCGCTTGAATCGCCACTTCAACAGTTCGTCTTCGATCATCCGCACGATAGAATCCAGATTCCCAAGAGCGCTCTTTCCCTATATCACGTTGCTCGACCCCCATTTTACACAATCGGCGCAAAAGAAAAGGCCGGACCTCCGCGGTCCGGCCTTTGTGGTTGATTTGATAGGAGTCGATTCTTGGCTTATTGTTCGGTTGCGGCGGCCTCCTCAGGTCCGCTGGGCAGGCCAAGCGAGGCCAGTCTCTCGGCCTCGACGAACTCGATGTGGGAGTCGAGGAACAGCACGTTGGTGCCCTTACCCAGGGCTAGCAAGGCCCGGTCGTAAGCGATGACCAGCGAGAACGGATCGTCGGTGGTGACGCCCGCCCCGAGATACGCCACGTCCTGGACCATCCACCGATAGTACGCCTCGTCATCGACGCGGTCCCGCATCTCCTCGAGCGACTGTGGTAGCCGATCCTCGTGATCACCGGAGTAGATCAGCACGTCCCGCCCAAGGTCGCAGAGGTACTTGGCTGCTTGGTGAATCTGGCCCAATTCGGCCTCCTCAGGGCTGGTGGGCAGGCCCAGCGTTGGCCATCTCTCCGGTTCGACGAACTCGGTGCGCGAGTCGAGGAACAGCACGTTGGTGCCTTTGCCGGTGGCCAGCAGGGCCCGGTCGTAAGCGATGACCAGCGAGAACGGGTCGTCGGTAGTGACCCCCGCGCCGAGATACGCCACGTCGCGGATCATCCATTGGTAGTACGCGTCGTCATCGACGCGTTCCCGCATCTCCTCGAGCGACTGTGGTAGCCGATCCTGGTGATCACCGGAGTAGATCAGCACATCCCGTCCGAGGTCGGCGAGGTAGTCTCCCGACTGGTAGATCTGGGGCAGTTCGGCCTCCTCCAGGTATCCCTCCTGCACCATCTTGTAGCGGAACTGCACTGTCTGCTGGGAGGGACCCGCGCTCTGCATTTGGAGAATCCCGATACCGCCTTGGCGTGTCTTGAAGGCATGAATGCGTTGAGACTGGCCCTGCTGACAGACGATCGGATCGCGGGATTCGTACATGACGGGGGCGATGGCGTGACGAACAAAGAGGGGGCGGGCCACCACCCAGGAGACGGGGCCCAGGTCCTGCACGACCAG
>JAAEQG010000840.1 GCA_024231775.1 bacterium | reverse complement strand
GACATGAACAGACCAAGTACGTGGATGAGTGCGGTTCTGGTAGCGGCGATTGCAGTCTTGGGAGCGGAGGTGTCGTCGCGGGCGGAGGCGCCGCCGGGTGTGGAGGCAGCGCCGGGCGCGGAGGCGATCGCGGAAGCGGTTGGGCGCGCGCGGGCATGGGCGGGGGCCTTCGCCAGTGAAGAGGTGCTCGAACCTTTCGCGCCGTCGGTTGATCTGCGGTATCGCGAGTATCGCACACCGCGACCGCTGCGGGCGTGGATCGCCCGGATAGATCTGGCTGCACCGGGCGTGCGTCTGGTGGTTACGGAACCGGCGGATCTGCCGGACGAGGATGGTTCGCTAAGGGAGACTCGCTGCGCCGATACGCTTCAGTTTGCTCGGCAGCGAGGGGTGCAATTGGCTTTCAACGCGAGCGCGTTTGCCCCGTTTCGGAAGCGAATGGGCCAGCCTATGGACGTGGTGGGGTTTGCTGCCTTTCGCGGAGAGACCTACTCGTCGCCCGATGATCGGTTTGGGGCTATGTACGTGAGCCGCGACGGGCGAGTCAGTCTCCAGGGACCTCCACTTGCACAGGCTAACCTCTGGCAGGTGATCCCCGGATTCCGCATGTTGCTGGACGATGGGCGCGTGGTGGTGCAGCCGAAAGTGGCGGCGTCCAAGTTCGGGCAGCTTAACCCGCGTACCGCGGTGGGTACGGATCGGGAGGGCAAGCGGCTGTGGGTGGTGGTGGTCGATGGACGGCAGGCGGGGGTGAGCGAGGGCATTACCCTGGTGGAGCTGGCGGTGCTGTTCGAGTCTTTGGGTGCGTGGGATGCGTTGAACCTCGACGGGGGCGGTTCGTCGACTTTGGTGGCGGAGAACGCGGACGGTACCCATGGCGTGCTCAATAAGTCGGCGAGCCGGGGGGCGGTTCCGGCGTTGCGCCAAGTCGCCGTCAACGTGGGGGTGCATCTTCCACACGCCGGACTGCGCCCGAAGTCCGAGTCCGTAGCGACGCTGCGCGATGCGGTCATCCGTCTGGCGCGGACCCGGCGCGGGGGCGGGTACAAGTGGGCAGGCCACGGCGTGTCCAAGGACATCAAGTACGACGGCCATACCCTGCTGCGGACCAACCCCGAGGGTTCATTCTGCTGCGGGGCGACGTTGGAGACGTTCCTGGATGCGTACTCTATTATGCGATACGGGTCGGACTGCGCCGGGCGGAGCGGGCGGTGGTTTCAGGATTGGCCTCTCGAGCGGATGCAGGCGTTGCAGAGGGGTTGGTGGGGGACCGAGGAAGCTCCGACCGATCCACATCTGCCCGCAGAGTGTGGGGCGACGATCCGGGAGAAGCAGGTCTATCACGTTCTGCCGTGGGCTGGATTCGGCGAACCCGTGGAGCGGTATCAACAGCTCCAACGCGGTGACTTCGTGCAGTTCTGGCGGCGGAGCGGCAGTGGTCATTCGGTGATCTTCTGGGGGCGCGATCGTGATGAGCAGGGACGCGAGCGACTATGGTATTGGTCCAGTCAGCCGCGGCCCCGCTACGCCTACCCGGTTGAGGCGGGCGGTCCGGCGGTCAAGACGCCGGGGTACGGGCTGAACTGGGAGTACATCGGCGAAGAGATCGACCCCCAGCGGATCTACGGTGTACGCGTAAAGGCGGCAGCCGGGGCGCTCGGTTCCTCTTCGAAACTCTGATGTGCAAAGTACTGGGCACCCGCGACCCATGCTCACCCTGCGGGATGAGCATGCCACCCGGCGAGTGACGACATCCGGCGCACTCCGGCAAGCATGTTCATCCTTCGGCGGGTGGCATGGGTGAGCTTCGCTCACCCGTGTTGCAGGGCGTAACCACGGGCAAACGAGTTTGCCCATGGCACCCGGTGCAAGGGTCGTTCGCCACCCACAAGGGGTGGCGCTACATTTGGTGAGCGGTCGGCGTGGGCGGTTGGGGTACGCGGCGTGCCCGGCGGGGGAGGGCGCAGCGCTCATTCGACGTTCATGAACACTTTGCCCACGGTGCTCCACACCGCTTTGCGGAATGCGCCGACCTTGCCGGTGTCGTTGGGGTGGACGCGGTTGGTCATCGCCAGGATGTAGACGCCCTGCTGGGGATAGAAGCGAATGGCAGTGCCCGCGTAACCGGTGTGGCCGAAGGCGTAGAGGGCGTCCACGCCGGTATCTCCGGGGTCCGGCTGATAGATGTCCCATAGCAGGCCGCGGCGGTCGGGGTGTCCTTTGGCGTTCTTGGCGCCGGGATTCTGAACAGTGGTCGCCAGTTGCACGGTTTCCGCCTTGAGGATTCGTACACCGTCCAGCGTTCCGCCGTTGAGCATCATCTGGGCATAACGGTGCAGATCCGCAACCGTCCCGAACAGCCCGGCGTTGCCGGAGACGCCCGCCTGCATCGCTGCCAGCGGATCGTGGACCTGGCCTTGGAGGAAACCGTCCGGTCCGCGCCCGCGTTTCGCTCGAGTGGAGGGGACGGTGCGGTCGGTGAACGATGGCGGGGGATTGAACATCGTTTCGGTCATGCGCAGAGGCGCGAAGATGCTCTCGGTAGAGAAGCGATCCAGGGGTTGGCCGGTGACGGCTTCGACGACCTCTGCGGTGAGGATGGCGTTGAGGCAGCTGTAGACGACGGCTTTGCCGGGGGGGCGAGATAGCTTCAACTCGCGAATGTGCTTGCGGAGCGCGTCTTTGCAGGGGAAGCCGTGCTTCTTCTTGATCGGCGTCTGTTCCCTAGCGCCCACGTAGGGTTTCATCCCGGACATGTGGGTCATCAGGTGTCGAATGGTCACGCCGGTCTTGTCGCCCTCGTTGAACTCGGGCAGATACTTACCCACCGGATCATCAAGGGTGATCTCACCGCGTTCGAGAAGGACCAGCAGGCTGGTGCCGGTGGCGATCGGCTTGGTCATCGAAGCCAGGTCGAAGAGGGCATCGTCGGGCATGGGCTGCGGTTGCGGTTCGGTGCGGAGGAATCCGTAACTCTTCTGCCAGGTCTCGAACTTCTTGGGCGTCTTGCGTCCGACGGCGACTATGGCTCCGGGAAGATGCCCCGCTTTGAGGAGGTCGGGTACAACTGCGTCGAGGGCCTCTTCGAGGTCCACCAGGCTGTTGCCCAGGGGGAGGGTCTGCACGTCAAAGGTCCAATCCCACTCGTCGAAGTAGAGGTTGTGTCCGTCGATTTCGATCTCGCCGCGTTGAAAGTCGTTGGGCTCGCTGCGGAAGCTGGTCTTGGGTGGGGCGAGGTCGCGGGCGTGATCGATGTTGACGATCATTCGGTAGGGATCCAGATGTCCGCAGTAGAAGCCCCGAACGCGCGGATCCGCGTGGTCCTGCAGGCCGTACGATGGGTCGGCGGGCAGCCAACCCCACGGTTCCACGTGGAACTCGGCCCAATCGTGCATGTTCGCGCGGCCCGGGAGTGATTCCCAGCCGGACTGCCAGCGTGCGGGGATTCCGGCGGCGCGGCAGAGGGTGATGAACAGCAGGCTCTGCACGCCGCAGTCGCCGCGGCGGGTGCTCAGTGCCTTGGCGGGAATATTCGGCAGGGTCGAGTACTCCATCTCGGAGCAGTAGCGCACGTTCTCACATACCCACCGAAACAGGGCCTGTGTCCGGAGCAGCGGGTTTGACTCATCGCCGGCCACCTTCTTGACGACTTGCCTGATCTCGGGCGTGAAAACGAGGTGCGGCGGGCGCTCCATGGTGTACTCGCGGTAGAGCACGCTCGACTTCGTGTACCGGCGCACGGACTCCGGATCAAGCTGTGGACAGTAGGCTGAGGTGACAAACTCGTACGTTGCCGAGAAGCGCGGCGCTACCGCGGGATCCTCGATGGTTTGCTCGAAGTGGATGGTGCGATGCGGATAGCTCTTGGAGGCGATGTGGGTAGCGAATGGTTCCACATTGGCCAAGCGGACGTCCTTCTGCTGACGGTATTCCCGGGGATAGGGGAGCCAGCAGCGGACCTTGGCTCCGGGGCGAAGACGAGGATGACCGTCTTTAACCTTCAGGCTGTAGGTGACCCGGTGCCTGACCGGGAAGATCTCGGGATCGGGGGAGGCCTCCGCCAGTCGGACGAGTCGGGCCACGTGCTCGGTGAGGTCGAACTTGCCCGCCGGTTTGGCGGGTGGCTTGGAGCGGCGATCGGCGGCTTCGGGGCAGAAGCGGAACAGGTTGCTGGGCTCGCGGTGGAAGTAACGGGTTTCGCCGTCGATCACGCGGTGTTGGAGCACACCGTCGCGCCGCCAACGCTCGATATCACCGGCGGTTACGTCCGGAATGCGCTGGCGGAGCTTGTTCAGCATCTCTTCCTTCGAAAGGGCGTAGTCCATGCGGATGCGCCGCATGATTTCGACGAGGATCGCCGGTTGGCTGGTCACCGGAGCAGCCGAGTCGGTCAGGTGCGGCTGGAGCAGCTTCTTCGCTTCGGCGAACCGGCCAGCCTCCATGGCGACCCGGGCTTTCTGCACGGTCGCCTCGTCCGCAAGGGCAGGGGCTGGGTTGGCTACAAGCGTGAGAACCAGCGTGGAGCACAGTGCAACAAGTCGGTGTCTTGCCATCATGGGCGAACCTCCTACGATGCTATTTCGACGAGCGTGAGAATACAGGCAGATGGCGCAAGCGTCGAGGGACCAGACCATGGACTACGTGCAACTCGGCAAGCGAGGACCGACCGTCTCTGCGATCGGATTCGGATCGTGGACGATCGGCGGGCGGAACTGGGGTGCGGCAGACGATCAGCAGTCTCTGGAAGCGCTGCGGGCGGCGCTCGATAGCGGAGCGACGTTTATCGATACCGCCGACGTTTACGGTTGTGGTCATTCGGAGGAGCTGGTCGGCCGAGTGCTGGCGGAGCGTGGAGCCAAAGGCTTGGTGATCGCCACTAAGGCAGGAAACGACTTCTACAACGCCACGGACGCGGACGATCAGGGATACGGAGCTATCCGGCAGAACTATGGCAAGGCGTATCTGATCGGGGCGGCGGAGCGGAGTCTGGCGCGGCTCGGCGTGGAGGCGTTGGACATCCTGCAATTGCACAGCGGTGACCTGGAGCAGCTCGAACGGGATGATCCCTGGGAGGCGCTGGAGACGCTCAAGTGCCAGGGCAAGATCCTGCACGCGGGGTGGAGCGTGCAGTCCTTTCAGGAGGACGCCCAGGCCCATCTGCTCGACCGTCATCACGAGCTGATCGACTGTATCCAGGTGCGGTACAACCTGCTGGAGCGGGAGGCGGAGCGCACTCTGCTGCCCAAGGCGGAGGAGTATGGGATCGGGGTGATCGTGCGCACTCCGCTGTTGTTCGGATTGCTCGCGGGTAGGTTCACGCGGGATTCCCAGTTTGGCGACGACGATCATCGGCGGATGAACTTGTCTCCCGAGAAGCTCGACGCGTACCTTACGCGAATGGAGCGCCTCCGGGACTTGTACGGCGCGTTCAGCAAGCAGACGCCGGCGCAGGTGAGCTTGCGGTTCTGCCGGTCGCATCCAGCCTGCCACACGGTCATCCCCGGGGCGCGCACCGCGGCGCACGCGGAGTCGAACTGCGCCGCCGCAGACTTCGGCCCACTGCCCGCCGACATGATTCCGCCGTTCGAGAGTGCGGTTGAGTAAGTTCTACTTAGCAGGAGAAACGACGTGATGGGGTATCGTTGGTTTGTATGGGGGCTGGTTGCGATGTTGGCCTGTTCGGCGTACGCCGGGCCGGCGCCGAAGGTGCAGCCGGGGGTCGACGTACTGATCTCGGACGGTTTCAAACCTCTGGTGGGTAAGCGCGTGGGGTTGATCACCAATCCGACCGGAGTCACCTCCGATCTGCGCTCGACGGTGGACGTGTTGCACGCGGCGCCCAAGGTCAGTCTGGTGGCCTTGTTCGGCCCGGAGCATGGGGTGCGCGGGGACGTGTATGCGGGAGGCAAGGTGACCGATACGCGGGACGCCAAGACCGGCGTGCCGGTCTACTCGCTGTATGGGAAGAACCGGCGGCCCAACGCCGAGATGCTCGAGGGGGTCGATGCCCTGGTCTTCGACATCCAGGACATCGGTTCACGTTCCTACACGTACATCAGTACCATGGCGGCGGCGATGGAGGGGGCGGCGGAGCATGGCGTGCCCTTCGTGGTGCTGGACCGGCCGAACCCGATCAGCGGAGAACGCATCGAAGGCCGACTGCTCAACCTGGAGTACAAATCCTTCGTGGGCTACCTGCCCGTTCCCTACGCGCACGGGATGACCGTGGGTGAGTTGGCCCGGATGATCAACGGCGAGGGTTGGCTGCCCGAGGGAGCCAAGTGCGATCTGCACGTGGTGCCGATGTCCGGTTGGCGGCGGGAGATGTACTTCGACCAGACCGGCCTTCCGTGGGTGCCGACCTCGCCGCACATTCCCCGGGCGGATTCATCGGCGTTCTATGCGGCGACGGGCATCCTGGGCGAGTTGCGCGTGCTCAGCGAGGGGGTGGGCTATACCCTGCCGTTCGAGCTGCTGGGGGCGCCGGGGCTTGACGCCGAGGCGTTGGCCGGCGATCTGAACGCCCGCAAGCTGCCCGGGGTGATCTTCCGCCCGATGTACTACAAACCCTACTACGCAACGTATAAGACGGAGGATTGCGGCGGGGTGCAGATTCACCTGACCGATCAGAGACGGGCTCGGTTGACGGATATTCAGTTCCACGTGATGGACTACCTACGCCGCGTCCATCCCGAAAAGCCGCTGTTCGGCGCCAAGCGCGACCGGATGTTCGACAAGGTCTGCGGTACGGATGCGGTGCGCAAGATGTTCCTCGCGGGCAAGCCGATCCAGGACATTCTCGCTCATTGGAACGCCGGTCTGGATGAGTTTCGGGCCCGGCGGGCGAAGTACCTGCTGTACGATTGACGCGTGGTGCCCATGAACGAGCCGCGGATGAACGCGGATCTCCGCAGATAAGCCAATCCCCAATCCGCGTCGATCTGTGCGAATCCGCGGCTAGACGGAGTCTGGTAGTGCTGGGTGCCATGGCCATCGCGTAGCGTGGCCATGCTCCGGTTCGAGGGTGACCTTTGAGTTAGACGTGGTGCGGCGCTTCTCGGCTACGTCGGTGGATGCATGCTCATCCTGCGGAATGAGCATGGCACCCGGGCGTCGGTCAGGCTCCTGGTGGCCATCATGAATGCAGGCCACCCCTTGTGGTTGACGAAACCGCGCTTCTCGCCACCCACCAGGGAGTCAGTAAATCCCGCTTATCACCACCAACACCAGCGATTGACATAAACCTTGACACGACATCTGGTCGCCCCTATACTTCCCTTTGTTGGGTGGTTGTTAGGCGTTTCAAACTACCACCCTACAGGGTTCAGTTAGCGAGGACAAGCAGATGGCGGCGATACGCATTACGGCAATCTATAGCGTGCATTGTTGCGCTCGCTCTAGTCAGGGTTTGCTTATGTCGAGTGACTCACACTCATCAGTAGCGAATAACTTGTGCTTTGCATGCACTCTCTGAAATGCAGCGTAATGGTACAAGGAGCTATAACCGAATTTCG
>JAAEQG010000839.1 GCA_024231775.1 bacterium | reverse complement strand
GCTCGTGGCCGTTCTTGGCCAGGGTCCAAATCGCGAAGCGTCCGGTCGAGTGCTCCTTTTCCCGCCATCCTCGGCTTCGGAGGTAGGCGGCGATGTCGAGCGGGCGGAGCGCGGCGAGGGCCCGGGAATCGCGGATGGTGACTCTCATAGCAGCTCCCGGCGGGCAATCCGCTCCATCATGCGGTGAGCCGTCTGGAGCTCCAGACGCGGAGAACGAAGGACTCCCGGTCCGCCTCGGGCGGCCAGACCGAGATCGACGCTGTCGTGGTCGACATCGGGCTCGTAGACGGCCAACCCGGCGACGGCAGCGACGGCGCGGACGTAGGCCCGGCTGAGCTGTTCGAGTTGTTGGTTCGGTTCCATGCCCCAGGAGGTGATCATCTTGCGGCTCCCGTCAGAGATCATTATGCCTGATTCGGGCTTGGCGGGGTAGCCCGGTGATACCCCGACGACGCGGATCGAGGGCCGAAGCACAACCTGACCGCAGAGGCCGGCAACAGCACCGATCTCCTCACCTTCGACCCGCACGGCGCTTTGACCGCGGCGACACGGATCCAGTCAGTGGGCTGAGCTCAATCCACCATCACAGTCCATGCGCTGTTGCTTTTGGAGGTTGAATTGCTATGTTAGTCCACTGAGCTGTCGTTTCATGGAATGAACTGAGGAAAAAACGGACCGGGACACCGAGCCCATGAGCCCCATGAAGCCCATGAGGCCATGGGGTGGCCCTTGTTTGCCCGGGGTGAGGGGTGCCTTCCCCCGCTCGGTTACGGGAAAACAAGGGCAAACCTCGGTACGCCCGACGACTGAGGCACCTGACGGAACGGC
>JAAEQG010000838.1 GCA_024231775.1 bacterium | reverse complement strand
GCGCTGACGACTATGTCACCAAACCGTTCAGCGTGCGCGAGTTGATGGCCCGGGTCAAAGCCGTGCTGCGCCGGGCGACACCCGACACACCCACCGAGACCGGTGCGGGCAACGTGCGCCGCGTCGGCCCGTTGGAAGTGGACACCCTATCCCGCGAGGCCCGGCTCGACGGCCACCCACTGGACCTCACACGCCTGGAATTCGAACTGTTGGAGACACTGATCCGTCACACCGGGCAAGTGCTCAACCGCGACCAACTCCTCGAGCAAGTGTGGGGCTATGACTATTACGGCGACACCCGCGCCGTAGACAGCGCCGTCAAACGACTGCGCGCCAAAATCCGCGCATCCGGCGGCGACCCGACCCTCATCTCCACCATCCGTGGCGTTGGCTACCGCCTGACACACCCCTGACACATAACCCTGCTATAATGGCCTTGTCATGTTCAAATCCTTTCGCTCTCGTCTGATCGCCTCTTACCTGCTCGTCATCCTATTGGCGATGGGAATCGCCGCCCTGCTCGCCTGGAGCGCCCTCGACCGCGCCTTTCTCGACGTGCTGCGCGAAAACCTGTTGGCCCAGGCCCGCCGCGTCGCCCAGACCATCGAGTCGAACGAAACCCGCAGCCCCACCCCTCCAGACGCCGCGCCCGAACCTGATCAGAGCGGCGAGGCTATCATCGTCGGCCCGGCCATCCTCACCGGCAGCGAGACACCCGACCTCTCGCCCGGCATCGTGGCATACACCCAGGCCACAAACCCCCTGCCCGGCTACCTCACCGGCAGCGAGACACTCGACCTCTCACCCGGCATCATGACATACTCCCAGGCTTCCAACGCCCTGCCCGGCTACCACACCCGCGTCATCGACGACGACGGAGTCGTGATCCTTGGCTCGCCCACATTCGAGGAAATCGCCACCGGCGAGACCAGATTGCAAACAGCACGGGAGTGGGAAGAATGGGAACCCCTGTCTCGCGCCAGCGAAATAGCCGGCAACCTGGACATCTCTCCCATAGACACTCGCGGCCAGCCTGCCACCCTCGACCTCCTGGACCGCCCCGAAATCCAACGCGCCCTGGCCGGAGAGCCGGCCACGGCAGTCCGCGCCTCCAGCCCAACGTCCCAGCGGCGCATTATGTACGCCGCCTACCCCATCCGCCTGCCAAACACCTCCCCCCCCGCAGGGGAGACCGATGGGGCCACCTCCCCCCCCACAGGGGGGACTGAGGGGGGTGCCTCCCCCCCCGTGGGGGGGGCTG
>JAAEQG010000837.1 GCA_024231775.1 bacterium | reverse complement strand
GAGTTTACGAGCATCGAGCGGACGCCGGGGCCTGACTATGAGATCGAGACGTTCGATTCGGTCCTTACCGCCGACACCATCTGGGGCCCGGTCCAATTGTCCGGCCCGGTGACCACCCGGGTGTCTGGTGGCTACTCAAGCGGCGCCACGGGGACGTTTCCGGCCGAGATCGCCTCCATGGATTTGAGCGGCGATCTCTTTGGCATGTTGATCGAAATCCGGGAGAGCCCGGTCCTGCCATCTGAAGGCGCCACCACCATCGACGATCTGGGCGGCGGGCTTTATCAGATCACCAGCTTCTTCGACGTGTTCACGGAGGTGCGCATCGACTCTGGACCCTGGGACGCGCAGGACAGCCCGGCAGGCCACATGGAATTGTATCCGACGGGCCTCTCTACCGGGGCCTGCTGCGACCCGTTGATCGGGGAATGCACGGAAACCACCGAGGCCGTTTGCACCGGCGACTACCTGGGCGACGGCACCGACTGCGACCCTAACCGCTGCGTCGGTGCCTGCTGCCGTCCGGACGGGAGCTGTTTGGAGGACATCACCTCGAACGCCTGCGAAGCGCAATGGGGAGGCACCTGGAAGGGGGCCGCGACCGCCTGCGCCAAGTTCGTGGAGTTTGTCGATTGCCTGGCGGGCCCGGCCGAGCCGGTTCCCCCGGGTAACTGCACGCAGTGGGACCTCAAC
This sequence comes from bacterium, assembly GCA_024231775.1. Lineage (GTDB taxonomy): Bacteria > Planctomycetota > Phycisphaerae > UBA1845 > UBA1845 > JAAEQG01. The sequence continues at coordinate 6,418 of JAAEQG010000837.1, read as the reverse complement.
AGTAACGGATACGTGGACCTCTATGACTTCCATCGATACCAGCGCGAGTTCACCGCACGGCACTGCGTACCAGCTCCCACGGGTGCATGCTGTGCGACCAGCGGCGATTGCCAGCAGATGAACGAGTGGGACTGCACAAGCCTCCACGGCCCGGACGCTTACCAAGGTGACGGCACCACCTGCGTTCCGAACCCCTGCCCGCCGCCGACCGGGGCGTGTTGTGACCCGGCCACCGGCGACTGCACGGAGACCACGCAACTTGAGTGCGACGGAGACTATCAGGGCGACGGCACCACCTGCGATCCGAACCCCTGTCTGCCGCCGCCGACCGGGGCATGCTGCGATCCGCCGGAGACTGGCGACTGCACCGAGACCAGCCCGGGCGGGTGTGCCGGGGAATACCAGGGCGACGGCACCACCTGCTCTGGCAACCCCTGCGAATACTGTTTCGGGCCAGGCGTGGACTGCTGGCTCACCAGCATGTCATGCTCCTCCGACGATACGGTCGTGAGCTTTGCCGAGCATCCCATTCCGGCTGATTTCTTCTGTGCAGGCTCAATGCCATACAGTGGGGACGTCCTGCTGCGCACGCTCGATCTCGGCCCGCCGCCAGTGCCGGACACGGAAATGGAGCGCCTGGGAGAGTTGTGCTTCCCCCGCTACGGACTTCCCGCCAACGACAGCACCAGCATCCGCCTGAACTACATGAGGATGCTGAGCTGTGTCCCCCTCAGCACCACCTGCGGCAACTGGGACGTCTACGTCTATCTGTCCAGCACGCCAGTGCTGGATGGTCAGATGACTGCCACCATGACCAACTCGGCCGGGGGCACCTTCGATGGCTTCTTCTGGGTCCAGCCGCGGTACAGGTTCTACAATTCGTCCCTTGGGTGGAGGACTCTCGACACCGGACAGCAGGGCATCCCTCCGATTCAGATGCAGATCGAAGATGTGGCTTGGTATGCTGGCGAAGACTGGACTGACGAGTGCTCCACGCACGACGACGGGTTCCAGGTTCCACCTGAGCAGCAATACTGCCACTCGTCCTACGGTACCGCCGAGCACCGCCACTGTGTCAGTGCCCCCGGATACTGAAGCGTTACCCAGGCGTACTGGAGAGCAAACCAGTAGCCTCCGGAGCGGGCGACACGAACCGAGCCGGGTCCGTGAATGCGACCAAGGCGGGAGCATGAAGGGAGCGGAAGCGCGGGTGCCCCACGATGGACGCCGAGGAAACGAAGCTACTGGATCAGCACGAAAAGGAGTTTGGTCAGACTCCACCAGTTGCCTTTCTGAACCCTACGACATCCAAGAAGTTGGTCAGACAGGCACTCAGGGCTAAGAGGCCCTTCAGTGAAGATGACTTGCCCTCGGATTGAGCAGCGTCGTGGCGATAAGGCAGATCGCCTGTTCGAGAAGCTGGTCAAGGGCACGGATTTCGAACGGCTAGATGGATATCATGCCCTGCGGCACTCGTTCATCTCGATTCTGGTGGCGCAGGGCAAGACATGGGATCAGATCGCTGCGTTCGTGGGGCATCTGGACCAGAGGACGACGCAGCGGTACATTCACTTCATGCCCAAGGATAAGCGGGAGACGGCTAACTCGATCCCGTTTGAGTTCTGAATCGGATTGCTTGAGATGCTCGCTATGCTTCTGCATTGAACCCGACGAACCCAACTCGTACCGTGGCATCAGCCGCAGGGGATGCTGCGACGGAGGAACACTCGGATTTCCAATCAAGCTCACCAGACTGAGGACGACGCACTTGCCTCATTCTGGAGGAGGCTCGACAAGGACGCGAAGTTCGCTCGCTACTTCTCCGAGGTCGCAGCAGAGCCCCCGGTGGTTGCGCCTGCACGAGGATTGCGCGACCGATTCTTACGAAGATTGTCTAATCAGATCAGACGACATGATCGCCCATTCGCAGTACTGGATTTTGGCTGCGGCGAAGGGCGGTTCCTCGCCGCACTTCTTGCGAACGGAACGCTTCCTCTCGGCAACATCCACTACGTTGGCGTCGATTCAGACTCTCAACGCCTAGCTCAGGCCCAGGACTATGCGAACTCTGTAAGGGCCGATCACGTTCTGGCATCAGCAGGTTTCTGTACCGCCCTGGAACAGGTTGACCTCGTTCTTCGCCCGCACCGCCGTTGTCTACTGCCAAAGGATCACTGGGATAGGCGTAAGGCGGGCCATTCTCTCGCAGCCTTCAGGCTCAAACGAACCAGCGCCACGTCGCTCCTGTCAGGTGGACACCACAGTGTACGCAAACCGCCACACTGCAAAGCGACTCCCGCGGCACGACCGCAACCTGCCCGCACCGGCAGCACTTAACCGCGATGCACTCAGAACACATCCGGTGTCCTTTCGCGGAGTCGAACCGGATGAACTCGATCTGCTCGAATGGCACTGCCGCCGTCCGAAACTCCCGAAGGCGAAAGTCGACGAAATACTCGACGCCCCCCAGACGCACCGTTGGCAACCGACGTGGGCACGCCCTCTTCTCATCATGTCTTGTTCTCATTTGTTCCCCTCCGGCAGGACCGCTCCTTGTGACGGTTCGCCTACTCCCGAGCGAACCGCCACCGTGCACGCTGTGGGCAAGCGCAGGATCGTGGAGCGCCGATGGTCCGTGAAGTAACGAACCCTGGCGCCTCGGTGCTCTGGCATCGCGATGAAACCGCTTTAACCGCAGGGGGCGAGTTGATATACTCAAGCAGGAAGAAGCTCGACGCACCGCGCTCTGGCGCTTTGTGTGCCCCTGGCGGCAGTCGGCGTTTCTCGGAAGTTCCGTTATGGGGCGGATGCGGCGCCATTGCTCGCTCGCCACTCACCTACAAGGGTAGCCAAGAATGCACGTCCCCAAGTTCTACGGTGTTGCTGCGTTCATGCTGTCCGCCTTCATGCCGGCGTCCGCCGTGGCGCAGACCATCCAGCAACAGATCGACGACATCTTCGACGCCCTGCCGGGCAGCCATACGCTGAGCGGCCGGATCGAGAGCGAAGACGGCAGCACCGTCTATTACACCCACAACGCCTCAACAACCAAGAAGCCGGCTTCGGTGACCAAGGATTTCGTGGTCGGCGCCAGCCTGGGGCTGTTGGGTGCGGATCATCAGTTTGTCACCAAGGTCGTCCGCGACGGCGACATCGACAGCAACGGTGTCCTCGCCGGCGACCTGATCCTGCTGGGCAACCACGATTTCACTTGGGCAACAGACTACTACCCAGGCAGCGCTCGCTTCGCACTCGACCGACTTGCCGAGAGACTCTATGACCTGGGCCTGCGCAACGTTACCGGCACGGTTTGGGGCTACGGATACCTGATGTACGCCGAGGTCCCTTCGAACAGTGCGGCCGCTGATGCGTTTCGCGACGCACTTGCAGACGCCGGGATCACTGCCGGCTCAACTGCAAGTTCCAGCAGCTTCATCCCACCGGGCGTGCCCTTCGCGGAATGGCGATCCATGCCGCTTTCGCAGGCGTGTCGCGATCTGATCAAGGTGAGCGACAACGACGACGCCCAGGCGCTGATGAGGCACCTAGCCTATGAGTTGAAGGGCGTCAGCTCAGACTCTGCCGGCGAAGACATCATCCAGGACTGGTTCGAGGCGCAGGGCGTGGACATGACCGGGACCGTGTTTCTGGAAGGTGCGGGTCTGTCGCACTCGAACCGCGTTTCCGCTCTTCAGGCCGTCGGGCTCACCCGCACGATGCTGAACTTGCCCGAGGGTTGGTACTTCAACTCCATGCTCCCCATCGGCGGCGTGGACGGTACACTCGGCGGCCGCTACACGAGCGGCCCCGCATACGGCAGGGTCCACGCCAAGAGCGGCACACTCACCGGCGTGATCACCCTCTCTGGCTACATCGTGAACCCCGTCGACAACCGCCGCTACCTATTCGCATTCCTGATGAACGACATCAGCGGTTTTACCAGTTCGACGGCACGGTCCACCATCGATGACGCCGTGACGATCATGGCCGGTAATGTGGACGGTTTGGCCGGATCGGTCCCCTCGGACGTTACGTTGCGCAGCGTTGTCGGCAACCGCGCGGCGGAGTCCGCACTCCTGAGCTGGACTATTGCCTCCGGCGCAAACAGCTACAACGTCTATAGCAGCACAACCGGCTCGACCTGGACTCCCGAGGCCAACACGTCGGGGATCTCTGCAACGGTCACCGGTCTGCAGAATGGCTCGACCCATTACTTCATGGTCCGCGCAGCCAACGCGTTCGGCGAGAGTAAACCGTCGGATGCCTACGGCGTGAGAATCACGAACACGCCGTATCGGGCTTTGGTCGTAGACGGCGGCGATCGCTGGGAGACCGGTGTTTCGGAGAACCGCGAAGAGCTCAACCACGAGTTCGCCATCCAGTTGGGAGAAGCCGTCACGCCCGCCGTCGCGTTCGACACTTGCGCGAACGAAGAGATCACCGGCGTCGTGATCGACCTGACGGGCTACGACGCGGCACTCTGGCTTGTCGGCGAGGAGTCCACGACCAACGAGTCCTTCTCCTCCACCGAACAGTCCTTCGTGCAAGCTTATCTCGACGGAGGCGGCAACCTCTTCGTCTCCGGAGCGGAGATCGGCTGGGATCTCGACCACCTGGGAAGTTCGTCCGACCGGGCGTTCTACAACAACTACCTCAAGGCCGACTACGTTTCCGATGACGCCGGAACGGAGCAGTTCGTCCCCACTGGCGGAGCATTCGCCTCTCTCCCTGTTGCCGTCGGTGACTTCCATCCCACCTGGATCGTGGTCTCCTACCCGGACGTGATCGTACCGCTAGGCGGGGCGATCGCCAGTCTGTCGTACATCTCCGACGATGGAGTCGAGCTGGAGGCGGCCGGTGTCGAGTTCGACGGCTCGTTCCGCGTCGTGCATCTGGGCTTTCCGTTCGAGACTGTTGCCCATCTGCCGACGGGAGAGGCAATGATGAATCGGATCCTCGGCTTCTTCTTCGACACCGACTTCCCGGACGACCTGCTGATCGAGGTCCGCGATCTGAGCGGTGACGTGCTCGCCCCGCCCACGTTGCAGGAAGTCGGCACGTGGCTGAATAGCACCGCCAAGAGCCAAGTTCACGAGCTGAGCGGAGCGGGAAGTCGGTTCATCGAGTACGATCTGCCCAATGCCGGGACCGATCATGCGACCGTCACGCCGGACATCCCGGCCACAGGCCGCTATGAGATCTTCGTCGCCTGGGGACTCGGCGCCAACTGCTTCGATGCGCAGTACACGATTCGCCATGCTGACGGAGAGGACGTGCTGCTCGTGGATCAGATTCCACTCGGAGTAGCCGGGGAGAACGCGCACACCTGGGTTTCCCTTGGCGAGTACCCGTTCAGCGCCGGACGCAACGCCGCGACAGGCTCCATTGAGGTTTCCGAGGAAACCGTTTCCGGTCGACCGAGTGCCACCTGGAACCAGCGAGTCTACTTCGACGCGTTGAAGTTGGAGCTGCGCGAGAAGGATGCAATCGGCCCAGGTGACTGCGACCGCGATGGCGACGTGGACCTGACTGATTTCGCGGGCTTCGAGTCAGGCCTGCTTGGTCCCGGCGGCGGGCTTGGGGCCGGTTGTGACTGCTTCGACTCCGACATCGACGAAGACGTCGATCTGTTCGACTTCGCCGAGTTCCAGGTGAACTTCACGGGGAACTGAATCGGATCGGACGGGTCGAGATGAAGGCAAGGCGCGATCCTCAGCGGCGGGGAGCATCTGGGTGCTCTCCGCTGCTTGCTTCTGGCGGGTCGACAGAGCCGGGATACTGCTCATGCCCGGTCGCGTCCCCGCCGCGCGTGATCCTGCGCCACAACCGGCACGCCCAGGCAAGCCCCCCGCACGCCCTACTGGGTTCGGAGGCTGTGAGTAAGCAAGAGGGCCATCCCCCAATGATCCGACGATGTTCGTGGCGAGCCGTTTGGCGTAGACCGGCACCATGCCAGAGGGAGTCGATGGGGAAGACGGAGCGATCCCACCTGTGCTTTCGAGTTCCGCAATACGCCGGCATGTCGATAACATGGCCAGCGCCACAGCCTCCGGCCCGAGTTTGTGAAGCTGGTGTGCCAGCGCCTCGTCAAGCTGCCCACCCAACGCGGCGTCGATGATCGCCTTCAGCGTTTTCGCCGAGCCTGGCTCCATAAGCCATGACATACCAGCGCAAGCCCCATCGCGTAAGCTTGCCTATCTTCACATTCTCTCGATGGGAATCGTTGCAGGCGGCTGAAGAGTTACGTTATGGCTAATCAGCATGGTTTTCACGGTTCGATTGTCGGCTCAGCTGCCGTCGCCGTCTGACCCGAGCAGGACGCCGTGGGCGAGCAACCACGCCCGCTGGAAGCCAGCCGACGACATCGCCCCGTGAGAATACCGGACTCCGGCCGGAATCCGCTGTGCGCGCTTGCAGT
>JAAEQG010000836.1 GCA_024231775.1 bacterium | reverse complement strand
AGGACGCCGTACCCAACGCGGAGCTGGCGCTCTGGGTCGACGGCCGGCGCTTGTCGGGCCGCACACTCGCATGGCTGACGGGAGCACCCGGCAGGGCGGACCGAAACGGTTTTTGGACGGTCACAAACCTACCGCGTGACACGGTGGCTGTTCTTGCCTGGGAGCTCCGCATGAGGGATGAAGCGTACACGGGTAGGCTGGATTCTCAGGCGGTCGACATCGAGTACCCCTGGCCGGAGTCGGTTGAGATACGCGCGATCCAATGACGGCCCTCGAAAACAACCTTCCCAGTCGATCCGGCCCGGCCAGATCTCCGACGCGACCGACCGAGCTCCCACCTGGGCAGGTGGCCGCCCGGCGCGGCGGTGTCCCGCGTGTTGCAGCGGCCACGCTACAGCCCCGGGCCTTCGACGCGACCGGCTCCGGGGGTCTCCAGGGATCGATTGCGACCGATCATCCCAACGTCGCCATTCGCCTCAACAACCTGGCGGCGTTGCTTCAGGCGACGAATCGTCTGGAAGAAGCCGAGCCTCTGATGCTGCGTGCGCTTTTGATCTTGGAGGAGAGCCTGGGCGCGGACCATCTGTGGACCCAGGGCGCTCGGCGGAATCTGACTTCCCTCTCGGCAACGACTAGCGAGTTTTGAAACAGCCCCTCACCCTACGGGCTTAGAATCGCCGCACCTTCCGATTGCGGGGAGGGGTCCTTGAGCGTGGCGCTATTCCGGCGCCTGCCCCTAGGGGAGACAACCCCGCTTGCCCAGAGCGTCACCGCCGGGTCCCACGACTTCTCAGGATCGTTACCAACTCCCCGACGCGGCTGGCGTCGACCGCTTCCGGAGCTCACGAGTCCATAGGTGCCGGGGAGGGGCCGCTCTCCGGGCCCCCAACGCCGTGCGCTGACCCTACGTTGGCGGTGCAGGCGTCCCGACGTTCGCCGGCATGGCCGAAGTCCTTCAAGCAAATCCGACATCGGAGACGCTCTCTGGTGCGGGTTCTTCGGCTGGGGCGCCCTCTCCTCTGGTCCTGAATCCCGATGGCCAACCGGGTACTCAAGCCAGTAGGAACTATCTCCATCCCGATCGGCCTGCCCAAGCCATGTGGATCGATCTTCAACTCGATCGCCGCCGGCTGTCCCAAGCCGATGGCCTCCATTCCTGTGGTTGCTGCCAGGTGCTCTGAGGCGAAGCCGTTCGGCTCGATCACCATCCCGAAGCCGTTGGGCTCGATCATCACCCCGAAGTCGTCCGGCTCGATCTCCAAACGAATAGAGGCCGCGAGCGGCATGGCCGTGAAGAGCAAGCTCGATTCTGTGCAAAATTGCCAGGGTCGATTCGATGCAGACGGGCTAACGCGCCCGCATGGAATGCTTCACCCCAAAACCTACCGACCGACCGGTAGCTCGCGTATCTCTGGGAAAAGGGAACTTTCTCTGAATTTTGGTGTGCTGGATCTGATACGCTACGAGCGCACCGGGGCAGCGCGGGTGGTTTCAGAGGGGCAAAGCCGTGCTCAAGACCAAACCCATCATGGACCTTTTCGGACGAGGAGAGGCCGCTGTGGCTCGCCGCATTCGGCGTGATCGCCGACGGGCCTCCGAAGAGCTCGGACCCGTCTTCGACCACATCGAAGAGCGCTTCTACGACGCCGACCTCACGCTCGACAGCATGGAGCGTGGTCGACTGGCACCTGCGAGAGCGCTTCAGTGAGGAGATGGGGCTGGCGATCAAGCCCTACCTGCTCCGGCTCAAGGAGGAACTCGTCAAGT
>JAAEQG010000835.1 GCA_024231775.1 bacterium | reverse complement strand
TCGTGCCTCCTAACCAGGATTATTCATGCTATCCGGAGGCTGGCGAGCACGGTGAAGGACTCAAAGGAAGTGGATTGAACGCAGAGACGCTGAGGACGCAGAGAAGACGGAGTATGGAGAAGAAGGACCCAGAGGCGACCGTATCCACCCTGTCAAAAGGTGCCCCGGCGCAATCCGGTCGTAATCTCCTGCCGAACAACACTCTGCGCTCTCTGCGTCTCTGCGTTCATGAATGATCCGGGCTAGAGATGGCAGGAGGTCGGAGCCTGGACTTGTCTTTGAATCAGGTCGACCAGCATCCTGCGGTCGATGGGCTTGCTGGCATACTCGTCGCAACCGATGTGGAGACACCTCTCGCGATCGCCCTGCATGGCGTGGGCGGTCAGGGCGATGATGGGAGTGGTGTATCCGTCCTGACGGAGCAGGGCGGTGGCTTCGTAGCCGTCCATCACCGGCATCTGCATATCCATGACCACAGCGTTGTAGGGGGCACCTCTGTCGCCCGCAGCTCGGACTGCGTCTACGGCGAGTCTTCCATTCTCCACAACTTCCACGTCGGCGCCAGCCTGCTCGAGGACATGGGCGATGAGGCGTTGGTTGTCGGGTCCGTCCTCCGCCAGCAACACACGCGAGCCCTGAATCGCCGCCTGATCGGCACCGGCGGCAACTGGGGGCGCGTCTTTGGTGCGTCCGGTGGTGGACCGGCGTTCGCTGAGCATCCTCACCCCGTCGAGCGGCCCGGTGGGCACGGAGACCCGGAAGCATGTTCCGACACCTTCGGCGGTATCAACTAGTGAGATTTCCCCGCCCAGTAGAGTCGCGAATCGCCGGCTAATGGTCAGCCCCAGTCCGGTGCCACCGAATCTTCGGGTGGCAGAAGCGTCTGCCTGCGTAAACGGCTGGAACAGCCGCGCAACCTGGTCCGGGTTCATTCCGAGTCCGGTGTCCGCCACATCGAAGCACATGCACGGTTCGCCATGGTCATCCGCGAGGCGGGAGATGAGGCGGACCCCGCCGACCTCGGTGAACTTGATCGCATTGCCGATCAGGTTGATGAGTATCTGCCGCAAGCGTGTCGGATCAGTTTGGATGGTCTCGGGCATCGGCCCAATATGCTCGAGGTCGAAGCGCAGGCCCTTGGCGTCCGCGCACACCTGGACGAGGGCTGCCACCTCGGCGACGAGTTGATGCGGGGAGCAGGCGATCCGCTCGACCTCCATTCTTCCGGCTTCAATCTTGGACAGGTCCAGAACATCGTTAATGATACGGAGCAGGAACTCACCGTTGCGTTTGATCGTCTCGGCGGCTTGGGTCCACTGCGCCGGCACGTGTTCCAGGTCACCGCGTTCGAGCAAGACCTCGGCGAATCCGAGGATGGCGGTCATCGGCGTGCGGATTTCGTGGCTCATGTTGGCCAGGAAATCGCTCTTGGCCCGGGCAGCCTCTTCTGCAGCTCTTCGGGCAGTCACTGCAGCATCAAGCGCGTGCTTGAGCCGCACCATCACCCGCAAGCGGGCCAGCAGCTCACGCGCCTCCCACGGCTTGACGATGTAGTCATCTGCGCCCAGGTCCAAGCAGGCAACCAACTCATCTCGATCCGAGGTGGCGGTCAGCATCAGGACGGAGATCAGTCTCAGCTCATCATCCGCCTTCATTTCGCGCAGCACCTCGACGCCGCTCATTCCTGGCATGACCAGGTCCAGGACGACGACATCGACGTCCTCGGAGCGGAGCAGCTCGATACCCGACTTTCCGTCTTCGGCAACAAGCACGGTGTAGCCTTGCTCGACGAACAGATCGCGCAGCGACATCCTGATGGTCACACTGTCGTCGACCACCAGGAGTCTGGCCGGAGGCCTGCGGACCCCCTCTTCTTCAATCGTAACCGTCTTGGTCATGCGCGCTCCGCCTGGCAAGTTTCAGTTACGACCTCCGGTTCGGCTTGATGGGCGCATACCCGGTTTCTTCCCCCATCCTTCGCGGCATAGAGAGCGTCGTCCGCTCTCTTGACCATGTCCTCCCATCGCTTGGCGGGACCGGTGGCAACCCCGACGCTGATGGTCAGTTGTTCAGCCGTGGCGCTGGCCGGATGGGGAATGTTGAGATCACAAACTGCTTGGCGTATTCTCTCGCACAGCGTCCGAGCGCCCTCCGGAGTGGTCTCCGGGGCAAGAATGATAAACTCTTCCCCGCCGTATCTCCCCACGAGGTCCATTCCCCGAGCGGTCTGGGCCATACACGCCGCGACCCGCTGCAGACAGTCGTCCCCGGCCTGGTGTCCCTGGGTGTCATTGAATTGCTTGAAGTGATCAATGTCGATCATAATGATGCTATACACGCGGTCGCACCGCAATGATCGCTCGTGTTCGAGAGTGATGGATTCCTCAAACGCCCTGCGGTTGAGTAGTTTGGTGAGGGAATCGAGGCGACTCAGTTGGGAGAGCTGAATGTTGGCTTCGGCGAGTTCCTGAGCCAAGCGCTCGATCTGTTTGCTCTTCTGGGCAATCTCTCGCTCGGCGCGGACGCGCGTAATCGCATGCCGAACGGCGTATCGGAGGGCCTCCGGCGTGAAGTCGGCCTTCACCAGGTAGTCCTGCGCTCCGCGCTTCATCGCTTCCACAGCCACCGACGCCGCGCCCTTTCCGGTCAGCATGACCACGGCGGGGGGCAGGTGGTTCGCCAGAGCCCGCATCTCAGTGAGGAACTCGAAGCCGTTCATGTTCGGCATTTCGTAGGCGAGCAGAATGCAGTCAGGGCTCTCCGAGCGGCACAGCTCGATACCCCGCCTCCCATCCTCCGCCAGCAAGACGTTCGTATCCTCATCTTGCAGAAGGTCCTTTACCGTCATGCGCACGGTGAGGCTGTCATCAACAACTAGCACCTTGACTGGCCGCGCCTGTGAGAGCGTCACAATTCCACCCTCACAGACTCGGAGGCCATCCGCAGTTGGTCCGCCATCAGGATCAGCCGCTGGGCAATCTGGCCAAGCGGAACCACCTGCTCCGCTGCCCCGAGCTTGATCGCCGCGGCGGGCATGCCAAAGACCACGCAAGAGGATTCGTCCTGAGCGATCGTGTGCCCACCGCGATCCCGGATGCGCTTGAGTCCCTGGGCACCGTCCTCTCCCATGCCCGTGAGCAGAACGCCGATCGTCGCCCTACCGCAGGCGTCCGCCGCCGAGGTGAACAGCTCATCGACGGAAGGCACGCAGCCTGCACGGTCATCAGCCTCGTGAAGAACCGTTCGGTCTCCGCAGATCCTCAGGTTTCGGCTTGGGGGGACCACGATCACCGTCCCGGGGGTCCGGGGCAAACGGTCGCCATCCGTGGCCTCGACTACGTTGAGCGCGCAGCGCCCGTTCAACCAGCCTGCAAGGGACCCGGCCAAACGGCCGCTGCAATGTAGGGCCAACACGATCGGCAATGGGAAATCCTGTGGTAAGCCCTTGAGTACCTTGTATATGGCTGAGGGGCCACCGGTTGATGCGCCCATGACGACGATCCGAGTATCACAACCCGAGGTCGCATTCGCGGACAATGCGGGTGTTTGGCGGGGACCTTCCTTGGAGAGTATCCGGGAAGGCATGAGCCTGGCCACCAGTACTTGGGAGGCGGCCTGGACGGTGCGGGCAATAGCCTCCCACTCTTCCCGCCCCCCGGAGCTACCGGTTGACGGTTTGGCGCAGACATCCAGAGCGCCGGCGGCAAGGGCATCGTACGTCCGGAAGATCTGCTGCTGACTCGCATGCGCCGAGAGGATGACAATGGGCGTGGGGGTCTGAACCATGATCCGCCGAGTGGCGGACAGTCCGTCGAGGTGCGGCATGACCACATCCATAAGCACCACGTCAGGGCGCAGGCGGCGCGTCTCGGTCACAGCTTCCCGGCCGTCGGCAGCCTCACCGACCACGTCCATCCCGGCAGATCGGAGGTGATCGGCGACCGCCTTGCGCACGGTCACGGAGTCGTCAGCAATGAGCACACGTATCATCCGCCCACCAGCCTCTCCACGGTTTCGAGCAGGTTGCTCTGGTCGAATTCACCTTTGACGATGTAGGCGTTGGCCCCCGCATCGAGCCCTTCACGCCGGTGTTCCTCCTTGGCGAGCGAGGTAACAATGATGATGGGCCAGTCGGCGAAGCGCTCATCGTCGCGCAGTTTTCGGGTAAGCTGGAACCCGTTGAGCCCGGGCATCTCCACGTCGACTACCATGAGACGGTAGGTGGTGTCCTCAATCTTCTGCAGAGCATCCTCGGCGCTCACCGCCATGTCCACGATGTAGCCCGCTGATTCCAGGATGCTCCGCTCCATCATCCGCGTGGTCAGCGAGTCATCGACAATCAGGATGGGGGCCAGCTCCTCTTCGAGTTCGGAAGCGCCGTCCTGTCCCTCGAAGCGCCGCAGGTTGGTCCCACCGTCTTGCACCAGTTGCCCCAGTTCCAGGATGAGCGCGGGAAGTCCGGTCCCCAGAATGGTCGCCCCGACGACGCCTCGAATGCTGCGAAGATGGTCCCCCAAGCTCTTTCCCACGACGGTCTGGACGCCCAGCAAGCGCTCCACGCCGACTGCGATCTGGAGGTCACGGTGCCGGATGACGACGGCAGGGAAGGCGTCAGAAGCGTCTCCGCCGAACTCCGCACGCCCCAACAGATCGGCGAGCATCATCAGGGGAACCGCTTGGCCATCAATGCTCACCGTAGCCTTGCCGCAGGTGCTCTGCAGCTTCGCCAGTTCTACCCTTGTGGTGCGCACTACCGAAACGGTCGGTACCACGTAGGTATGTCCGCCCGCCTGAACCAACAGCCCCTCGAGAGTGGCTACCGAAGCCGGAAACTCCAGCACGAAGCGCGTGAACTTCTTGGGCTCGGATTCGATACCGAGGGTTCCCCGAATAGCTTCCATGCGCCCGACCACGACGTCCATCCCCACACCGCGCCCGCTGACGTCGGTAATCATCTCCGAGGTGGAGAACCCCGGTCGCAGAATGAGGTTTTCAATCTGCTGAGCGGTAAGCCCATCGGCCTCCACTTCGGTGACTGTTCCGCTGGAGATGGCTTTGGCCAGGACTCGCTTATGGTCTATCCCCCGTCCGTCGTCCTCACAGGTGATTCGAATTCGGTCTCCGCGACGAGAGGTGACCAGGCTCACGGTACCCGTGGGGTTCTTCGCCAGTTTTCGCCGCTCCTCCGGGGTCTCGATTCCATGGGAAAGGGCGTTGCGGATCAGGTGGATTATCGGATCGCGAAGTTGCTCCAGTACCTGCCGATCCATTCTGGTGAGCGCGCCCTCAGTGTGCAGATTGGCCCGGATATTCTCTTGGCGACAATAGTCCCTTACGAAGCGTGGAAGTTGGTCGAAGAGGACGCTGACCGGCAGCATTCGAGTATCGAGCACTTGCTCGTGTATTCCGGTGATCAGCGGCTCGACCGCGGCAAAATCGGCGGTGTAGGCGTCCACCAGCCCACGAGCAGAGGTCGCGATGGGACGCAGTATATCCTGTATACCCTGAGCATCGCGATGACGATTACATTCACTGCGGATTAGATCGTGCAGTTCCTTGACCGTCCCGAGTCGTTGACGCAGGCGATCCCCCGCAACCATGAGCTCCCCGGTCAGGTTGGCCAGCGCACTGAGCATGTCCACCCCCAACCGCACCGTGTCCATGGGGGAGTCCGACGTCGAAGCCCGCGGTGACGGGCTGTCTTCAACTCTGGGCGAGGACACCTTCTCTTCCTCAGCGGGGGGAGGCTCGTCTTCGGGGGAATCTTCCACGCGGGGATCATCGGGGGTGGAGGCCTCGGGCTCCGGATTCGGTATCGGTGTCGGTTCCGGTTCCGGCGTCACCCCAGATTCGAGAGTGGCTTCCGGCTGATCATCGTCCTCGGTCGGCACGTCTGGAGAAGGGGCTGCCGGGGAGGTGACTTCGGTTGCGTTGCTCGAGGGCTCCAGATTGCTGAGGCGTTCAATAATCTGTGCCGGCCCGACAGCGCAATCCTGCTCCTGGCCGCCCGCCTCCACCAACTGATGCACCGCATCGGTTGCCGCGAGCAGGGCGTCGATCATAACCTCGCTCGCCTGCTCGGTTCCGTCTCTGACCTTACTTAGGAGGTCCTCCATTTTGTGACAGATTTCGGACACGTCGCCCAGGCCCGCCACGCTGGCGGCACCCTTGAGACTGTGCGCCTCCCGAAACAGATCGCCAATCAGCGTCTGATCTTCGGTCGAGTTCTCCAGGGCCATCAGCCCCGCGCTCAGCCGCTCGAGGCGCTCGGACGCCTCCATTCGGAAGTAGTCAAGCGTTTCCATTGGCACCAAACTCATGCTGCCCGTCTTGCAGATCGACCGTCTTGAACCTCCGCGCAGCTTCGGCGAGCGCCTGGGCTTCGGTCTGCACCTGGCGCGCCGCAGCCTCCGACTGCTGGGCGGTGCCGTCGATATCTCGTACCGCCCCGTCTATCTGTTCGAGGGCGGTTACCTGCTGGCGGCTGGCCATCTCGATGGCCTTGGCCGACTGCGTGGTGGAAGATACCTGATTGGCGATGCGCTCGAACGAACCCTGCACCTCGCCGGTCAGGCACACCCCCCCTCCCACGGCCTTGCTGCCCTCTTCCGTGGCCATGATCGTTGCGTTGACCGTTTCCTGAATACCATCGATCAGGCTTCTGATTTCCGTGGTGGATTCCGCGGCGCGCTCGGCCAGCTTACGGATTTCACTGGCCACCACCGCAAAGCGCTTTCCGGCTTCGCCGGCCCCAGCCGCCTCGATACTGGCGTTGAGGCTCAGCAGGTTGGTCTGCTCGGACAGTTCATTGATGATATCCAGCACCCCGCTGATTTGCTGGCTCTTGCTGCCCAGGCTCAGCATGTGTTCGGCGATTCTCTCCACTCGCTCGCGGATCCCCTCGATTCCCTGGACCGCCTCTTGAATGCGGCCGGTTCCGTCACCGCACTCCGTCCTGGCCTGCTCCGCCTGGGCACTGACGCTGGCTCCGCTCTCGGTCATCTGTCGGGCCGCAGCCACGAGTTCATTGGTCGTGGCGGACATTTGCGCGGTGGCCGTACTCTGGTTCGAAGCCCCGGTGGCCTGTTCTCTGCTGGCGTCCTCCATTCTGACCGCGGTGGCCCCGATGCGCTGGACGATTCCGTTGAGGTTCTCCGCCATTCGGTTCATCCCCACGGCCAACTCACCAACCTCATCACTGGACACCTCGTCCTCCGCGATGCGTTGGGTCAGGTCCCCTCCGGCGATGGCCTGTGCGAAGTCCGCGGCTCGGCGAATGGGCCTGGTTATGTTCCCGGAGATCAGCCAGAACACCACCAGAAGAAAACAGACACTTGCCGCCAGAATGCCCGTGTTGACCCACATGGTTTCGCGCACAGGCGCTAGAATGTTGTTTGCGGGGATAAAGACCGTGAGCAGTAGCGAGGAGTTCAACGTTCCGTTGCGTTGGGTATTGGACTTCGCCGCACCAAATACGGGTACGAAGTTGATGTATTCCCTACGCTCGTTCATGGTGAAGGAAGCAGTCTCTCCCGCATTGGCGGCCTGGCCCAACCACTTCTTGAGTTCGTTACCCAGCGTCAGTTCGGCGCCTATCATCTTCGCCTCTGAGTGGGTCAGAGCTTCACTTGTTCGAGTGTCCAGAATCACGGCCTGCGCATCCGCAAACCCGTTGTCCACCAGGACGTTCGCCATCTTGACCGTATAATCCTGTAGTGCGGCCCAGTCGAGATAGGCCAGGAGCACCCCGTTTCTTTCACCGGTGGAATCCCTGCACGGAAAGCCGAAGACATAGGTCTTGTCGAGAACGTATCCGATCCTCTGCAGTATTCGACTCTCGGCCAGCAGAACGCGGTCTTCAGCCTCTCCGGCGAAGTTACTCGCCTCAGGGATCGTGCTCCCGAGCAATCCCTCGAGGCCTCTGGCGTCGGTCCCGGACTGAGGGATAACCGCCAGGGCTTTGCCTTGGACGTCGACCAGCACGAGAAGGCAGAACTCCGGTGCCGCCGCCAGCATTCCCCGGAGTCGCGCGGTAGTCTCGTCCAGCACATGGAACTCGATTCCCATTCCATAGATGTCTTCGGAGGTCCATTCGTCGAAGACCTTACCCCGCGCGGCCAGGAATGCGTCGAGTTCTTCTGCATTGTGGCTCGCCACGACTTGTGCAAGCTGGCGGCTCCTCTGGACGGAGGTGTCGCCATGCGAGCGGTAAGTTATCCACGCCATGACCACTAGCGGCAGGAGGGCGGGGATGAGGATTGCGTTGATCTTTGAGCGGATGCTCCAGTCGCGCCACTTTCTGAGGCCGGTCATGTCTCAGCTCCTTGCATGTCCTCTGGGTGAACCCTTGGCGACCACGGACCCAGCTCTACGCTTGGGCGGTCCGGTTGGACGATTCCCGCGCCCTTACACGGCGGATGGCCGATTGTATCTGCACACCCTCTTGATCGTATGTCAGGACCCCGCACCGGGCCGTGGTGATCTGTGAAGGCGCACCTCCGCACAACCCGCGGCGTCCGCCAGCCCCGGAGTCATCCGGGCAAAAGGCCAAGTGCGTTGCTCGCGAAGGTAGTGCCGACATTCGAGACCGTCCCCTAATCCGAGTCAACTGATCCGATCAGTCTGGTCGATGCCCAACGAGTCTGAAGCGCACAATTGCTCCACGTCGAGGAGAGACACAAGCTGCTCACGCATATAAGTCTCCCCCAGCACCAGGCGGGCCTTGTCATCCCCCATCGTGGCAGGGGCGAACTGGACCTCCTCAGCCACCACCTGGATGATCCCCGCCACCCCGTCCACCAGAATCCCGGTGATCACGTTGAGCCCCTTGGTGACAATGATCCTGTTATCGGGTCCGCGCTCACCGGCGGGCAATCCCAGGAGCGCGTTGATCGTAGTGACCGAGAGGATCTGTCCGCGAAAGTTCATGATGCCCAGGACGGACGCGGGTACCCGGGGCACGGGAACGACCGTAGGCACCTGCAGGATTTCCAGAGCATGAATCACGGGGAAAGCGTAGGCTTCGCCACAGAGCGTTAGCAGGAGAAACTCGTCGATCTCCGCGCTGTCCACCTGCGGAGCGTAGCGGATATCATCATCAAACGACTGGCGCAACTCCCCCACGCGCCTGCGGATCTCGTCAAGCTCGACATCAATTGTGGGAGTGGCCTGAGTCATCTGCAAACGACCTCTATTCCGTTGCCAGCGCCGGCTCGATACCCAGTCGCTGCTGGCAGAGTCGCGTGATGGCCTGTGCGTCGAATCCGCCGGAGTAAACGCGTACGCGTTGCTCCTCGTCGTTCCGCAAAGCTGCGAGGGCGTTGGAGAAGCCTCGCCTGACGGCGTCCGGTCGTCTCATGCGGTCATGCAGACACGCGAGACGGAAGTGGGCGACGGAGAATCCATCATCCAGGTAGATTGCCTTCTCCAGCTCACGCTGAGCCAGCCCATCCTGACCAAGCCCCTCGTGCACCAGGGCCATCACGCAGTACGCCTCGGCGGACATCGGGTGAACCGCCAGCACACGATTGCAGCACTGCAGAGCAGCCTCTCCGCTACCACTGCCCGCGAGAATCAGCCCCATCCCCAGCAGGCTCTGAACATCTGTCGGCTCTCGTTTGAGAATCTTCTCGAAACTGCGCCGGGCTTCGGCGTTCTCCTCGGCACAGAGCTGGGCGAGAGCGCGAGCCCGAATAACCTCCACGGATTCTTCGCCTTGCGCGGGAACGGGGTCCGACGAACGAGCCGGCGGGTGCAGCGGAACTGCGCCAATGTTGTCCGCCGCGACCGGCGTAACCTCATCCCCAGCGGAAGTAGTCGCGCTCGGCCGGCCCGCCAACTGTCGCAGATCCCTGCGCGGGGCGCAATCCTCCGCAGGTCTGCGTGGCGTCGATGGCGGGCGGCGCTCTGCTTGGATTGCGCGGGGAACCTGGATAGGCCGAGGGGCATCCTCCGAGGAGGTCACGTGCTTGTAGATACTGGTGTTACACACGCTCAGACTTGCGAAGTCCAAGGGATGGGCATGCAGATACTCGGCGTGTCCCAGGAATAGATACCCGCCCGGGCGCAGGCTACGATGCAGGTGCTTAATCACGGTACTGATGCCCGAGGCATCGAAGTAGATCAGCACGTTGCGGCAGAAGACAACGTCCACGTCGCGGACTTGGGCCACCGACGCAGCATCGAGCAGATTCAGCTTGCGGAAGCGGACCATGTCACGTATGTCCGCGCAGAGGCGGTAACACCCGCCCTCCACCGGTTCAAAGTACCGCTCCTTAACCTCAGCGGGCACGCCGCGAAAGGAGTTCCGGGTGTAGATCCCCCGCTCGGCGGCGGCGACGGCGACCGGATTGATGTCCGTCCCCAGGATCTCGATTGACCATCGCTTGAGGTCCGGGAGGTTCTTCTTGAGCACCATGCCCACGGTATAGGCTTCTTCACCCGTCGAGCACCCGGCGGACCAGATTCGCAGGCAAGGCTTTGCGGCGGGGGCGGCACGCTCCACTACCCAGGGGAGAACACACTCCTCGAACGCTCGCCAATGATCCTTGTTCCGGAAGAAGTACGTTTCTCCGGTCGTCAGCAGAGCGGCGAGGGTCAGCAGTTCCTTGCGCACTCCGTGCGACGAACTCAGCAGACGCTCGTAATCCTCAAAGCCCCCGATGCCCAGCTCGGACATCCGTGTGCCAACGACTGCCGCCACCTGCGCGTACTTGTCATTAGAGAAGTACAGTCCGCAGGCCTCCCGCAGATACTCCCGGACGACGCGAAACTCAGTGATGTCCAATGACGTTGACACCGACCGTATCAACCTCCCCTTCGCCAAGAGACACCTGAGCCAATACCCGGTTCACATCGATCACCCCGATCAATCCACCATCCGTTCCGCGGGTGACTTGCTCGAGCCAGCGAGCATGCACCTCGCCGACGATTGGAGGCGGCGCCTCCAGACCAGCCTCTTTGGTGTCGTGCAAGCCCTCGACCTGATCCACCAGCAGGCAGACCGTCTTGCCCTGATGACGTACCGCAATCATCCGCGCCCGCTGACCGCGAGAATCGCACGGAACTCCAAGCAGGATGTTGAGGTCCACCACCGCGGTCGGCGCGCCCCGCAGCGTGATCATCCCACTCACCCCCATGTGCTTCGGCAGCGGTGCGGACAGAGGCACCGCCCGAACGATTTCGCGGGCCTGTCGTGCATCGATCCCCAGGCGTAGCTCGCCTACGCGGAACACGATAAGCATGTCCAGCCCGTCCCCCGCGGACGCGCCTGCCTGAGCGCGGTCATGTGTGCTTTCAGTCTTCACGGGCATCTTTGGACCTGGTAACTCGTCCGTCTCAGTTATTGTTCCCCCGGCGATCGAAGCCGCTTCGCCCCTCCCGTCGATCACCCCGTGGGGCCATGACTCGACCGGATAGCCCAGCCGCCTGAGTCGCAGTCAACGCACTCTTCTCGCCGACAATCCGCAGACGCGGACCCACCGCAGACGCCTTAATTCGGCCCCATACCTCACGAAACATCGGTACCGTACGTCGCGAACTTGGGTTCGCGACGCCCCTGACAGCGCGATCCGCAGACCGCCGATAATGGCCATGTTGGGGTCTGAGTGGGGGGAATACCCGGCCGAGATACAAGAGTCCGGTAAGCTCCTAAACTAGAGTTTCGAGCTTATCGGGCCGTTGCCGCACTGAACCGCACCCGGCGAATCATCGCACGCCCGTGCGGCCGCGCTCGGGGTGGACAGTTCCCGCGAACAATCACAATCGAAAACCCCACCCCTCTCCGCACCCCCATCCGGGAAGCACGGCTGGACGGCGGCATGGAACCCCGGCGGGATGCGCCGCACCGAGACAAGCGTCCACCTGCACTGATGCCAGCTCAGTCAGGTGAGACCCTTAAGGCGGGTCCTGCTCCGGGGCTGGTCACGCCGAACCCGGCAGGGAGGGGTCCGGAGTGTCATAATGTCACCCGAAGCCGCGGAATCAGTGGTGGGCTGACAGGGTGGCAGGTCCTAGCCCAGTCCTCACAGGCGGGATCATTACGCTAACCTTATGCTCCATAATAGGTTAGGCGGCACCAAATCAAGGCTAGGGGTTGGCACGTCAGTTGCTCATCGGCTGGAGGGGCACGGTGCAGACCGCGCCGGCCCGGCGAACCACCGGATTCGATGATACGCATCGAAAGGAGAAGACAGCATGGCGGTCAAGCAATTGGCCTATGAGCAGGAAGCCCGGCGGGCTCTGGCCACCGGCGTAGAGAAGTTGGCCAACGCAGTCAAAGCCACCCTAGGACCTCGCGGGCGCAACGCGGTGCTCGACAAGGGTTGGGGCGGTCCGACCGTGACCAAGGACGGGGTCACCGTGGCTGAGGAGGTCGAGCTCACCGACAAGTACGAGAACATGGGCGCTCAGCTCGTCAAGGAGGCGGCGACAAAAACGAGTTCCACGGCGGGCGACGGGACCACGACAGCCACGGTCCTGGCAGAGGCGATCTTCAAGAACGGCCTGCGAAACCTGGCGGCGGGGGCTGATGCCAACTCCCTCAACCGGGGGATCGCCATGGCGGTCAAGCAGGTGGTGGCGGAGCTCAACAAGCTATCCCGCCCGGTGAAGGCGGACAACCGTGACGACATCGTGAACGTGGCGGCTATCTCCGCCAACAACGACATCGCCATCGGCAAGGTGCTGGCGGATTGCTTCCACCGCGTCGGCAAGGACGGGGTGGTGACCGTGGAGGAGGGCAAGACCGCGGAGACCACCATCGAGCTGGTCGAGGGAATGCAGTTCGACCGCGGGTTCCTTTCGCCGCACTTCGTCACCGACCAGGATCAAATGGAAACGGTGATGGACAAACCGCTCATCCTGATCCACGAGGACAAGATCAGCAGCGTGACCAAGCTGGTCCCCTTGCTGGAGAAGGTGTCGAAAGCCAAGCGGTCTCTGCTGATTATCGCCGAGGACGTGGAAGGCGAGGCGCTGGCTACTCTGGTGGTCAACAAGCTGCGGGGCATCGTGAACGTGTGCGCCGTCAAGGCCCCCGGTTACGGCGATCGCCGCAAAGCCATGCTCGGCGACATCGCCGCGCTCACCGGAGCCAAGGCGATCATGAAGGACCTGGGCGTGGATTTGGAGAGCACCTCGATCGCCGACCTCGGACAGGCCAAGCGGATCCGCGTGGACGCCGACAACACCACCGTCATCGAGGGCGCCGGGGCGACCGCCGACATCCAGGGACGCATCACCCAGATCAAAGCCGAGATCGAGACCACGACTTCGGACTACGACTGCGAGAAGCTCCAGGAGCGCCTGGCCAAGCTCTCCGGCGGGGTGGCCCAGATTAACGTCGGGGCTGCGACCGAAACCGAACTCAAAGAGAAGAAGGCCCGCATCGAGGACGCCCTGCACGCTACGCGGGCAGCCATCGAAGAGGGCATCGTGCCTGGCGGCGGCGTGGCTTTGATCCGCTGCATCCCCGCCGTCGATCGTCTCAAAGCCTCCGGCGACGAGAAGACCGGCTTGCAGATCGTGCGCGACGCACTGGCGGCTCCGTTGCGACAAATCGCCGAAAACGCCGGAACCGAGCCCGGCATGGTTCAGCACAAGGTGCAGAACGGGAGTGCCGCGTTCGGCTACGATGCGGACAAGGGCGAGTACGGGGACATGCTCAAGACCGGCATCCTCGACCCGACCAAGGTGGTCCGCTGTGCGATCGAGAACGGCAGCAGCGTAGCCCGCATTCTGCTGAGCACCGACTGCATCATCGCGACCAAGCCGGAAGATGATGACGACGCAGCCGCTCCCGGTGGGGGCATGGGCGACGACATGGGCATGATGTAATCCGCCGAACCGGGCGGTGGGGGCCGAAGTCCGATTGCGGCCCGCGAAGTATGACTGGACAAAGACGTTAACCAGCAAACGACGCTGGCGAAAGAACGGAGGATACGCACAGATGGCAACTGCAACCGCGAAGAAGATCAAGATCAGACCGTTGGACGACCGGGTAGTGCTCCAGCCCTGCGACCCGGAAGAGGTAACCTCTGGTGGTATCGTGCTGCCGGACTCCGCCCAGGAGAAGCCCCAGCGCGGCAAGATCGTGGCGTCCGGACCGGGCAAGCTGCTGGACAGCGGCGAGCGCGGCACGCTCGATGTCAAGAACGGCGACGAGGTGTTCTTCGGTAAGTACTCCGGTACCGAAATCGAGGTCAACGGGCAGGACTACGTGATCATTCGCGAAAGCGACATTCTGGCCGTCGTTACCCAGTAGCAGGCCTTCGGATGTACATGGGGCGGCGATCCCGCCGGTCCCCCAAGCGATAGACAGGAGCAAATGATGGCCAAGCAAATGATGTTTAGCCAGGGGGCTCGCCAGGAGATTCTGGAGGGGCTCAGTAAATTGGCGTCCACGGTGAAGGTGACCATGGGGCCGACCGGACGCAACGTGATCATCCAGAAGTCATTCGGCCTTCCCCGGGTGACCAAGGATGGAGTGAGCGTCAGCAAGGAAGTCGAGCTTCCCGGCCCGTTCCAGAACATGGGCGCCAAGCTGATCAACGAAGTTGCCTCGAAGACCTCCGACAAGGTCGGCGACGGGACCACGACGGCTACGGTGTTGGCGGAAGCGATCTACAGCGAGGGGCTCAAGAACGTCACCGCGGGAGCCAATCCGATGGCTCTGAAACGCGGAATCGACAAAGCGGTGAGCGCGGTCACGCGAAGCATCGCGGACCAGTCCACCAAGGTGAAGTCCAACAAGGAGCTGGCGGACATCGCCACCATCGCCTCCAACGGTGATATCGAAGTGGGCCGCATTCTGGCGGACGCCCTCGACGCCGTGGGCACCGAAGGCGTGGTCGAGGTCGAAGAGGGCAAGAGTCTCGAAACCGAGAAGGAAGTCGTCGAGGGCATGCAGTTCGACAAGGGCTTCATCTCGCCTTACTTCATCAACGATCCGAGTTCGCTCGAATGCGTGCTCGAGAACGCCCAGATCCTCATCTACGAGAAAAAGATCTCCAACCTGCGTGATTTCATCCCGCTGCTGGAGAGTATCGCCGGAACGGGCAGTCCGCTGCTGGTCATCGCCGAAGATCTCGAAGGCGAAGCCTTGGCGGCCCTGGTGGTCAATAAGCTGCGCGGGGTACTGCAGTGCGCCGCGGTGAAGGCTCCGGGTTTTGGTGATCGCCGCAAGGCGATGCTCGGCGACATCGCCACCCTGATCGGCGGCAAGCTGATCAGCGAAGACCTGGGCATCAAGCTGGAGAACATCACCACCGCCGATCTGGGCAAAGCCAAGAAGGTGGTCATCGACAAGGATGCCACCACCATCATCCAGGGTGCGGGCAAGAAGGGCGAGATCAAAGCCCGTTGCGACCAGATCCGCAGCCAGATCGAGAAGAGCACCAGCGACTATGACCGCGAGAAGCTCCAGGAGCGCCTGGCCAAGCTGACCGGTGGAGTCGCGGTGATCCGCGTCGGCGGAGCGACGGAGATTGAGGTCAAGGAGCGCAAGGACCTGGTGGACGATGCGTTTCACGCCACCCGTGCGGCGGCCGAGGAAGGCATCGTACCCGGTGGCGGCGTAGCCTTCCTGCGAGCGATCGCTTCGGTGGAGAAGGCCCGCGGCAGCGCGTCCGGCGACGAGAAGATCGGCGTGGACATCATCCTCAAGGCCCTGCGTGCCCCGGCACGTCAGATCGCGCTCAACTCCGGAGCGGAAGGCGACGTGATTGTGTCGCAGATTCTGGAGAAGAGCGGCGCCTTCGGATACGACGCCCGCAAAGGCGAGTTCACCGATCTGGTCAAGGCTGGGGTGGTGGATCCCGCCAAGGTAGCCCGCATTGCCCTGGAAAACGCTGCCAGTGTCTCGGGGCTGATGCTGACCACCGAAGTTCTGGTGACGGACCTCAAAGACGAAGACAAGGAGATCGCTCACGCGATCCGATAGTCCTTGCTGGTAAAGCGCATGGGGGCGGACGGCTCGGTCCGCCCCTTTTGCGCCGGCAGGTGTACGACCGCCCGATGGGCGGCGCCTTACTCGAGATCCGGGGCTGATCGTAGCGAGCCGCGATGACCACCGATAAGCGCGACTACTATGAAGTGTTGAGCGTCGGGCGCGACGCCGGCGCCGACGAGATCAAGCGTTCCTACCGGCAGTGCGCGCTCAAGTTCCATCCGGACCGCAATCGCGACAACCCGGAGGCGGAAGCCCGCTTCAAAGAGGCGGCGGAAGCCTACGAGGTGCTCAGCGATCCGGAGAAGCGCCAGCGGTACGACCAGTACGGCCACGCGGGGCTCTCCGGTGCGGGAATGCACGACTTCTCGCACATGGGCTTCAACGACATCTTCTCGATGTTCAACGACATCTTCGGCGGAGGTGGCGGCGGGCGCGGCCGGATGCGCGGTGCGGACTTGCAGATCGAGGTAGGCTTGTCGTTGGCGGACGTCGCCAAGGATGTCGAGCACACCCTGGAGTTCGAGCGGCTGGACTTCTGCGAATCGTGCAGCGGTGGCGGGGCGGCGCCGGGTAGTGATCGGCGTACCTGCCCGACGTGTGCCGGCTACGGACAGGTGGAGCAGAACAGCGGGTTCAGCATGCTGCTCGGCCGCGTGGTCACCGCTTGCCCAACCTGCAAAGGCCAAGGCGCGCTGATCGTAACTCCGTGCCCGAAGTGTCGAGGTCAGGGACGCCTGCCCAAGCAACGCGTGCTCAACGTCAAGATTCCCGCGGGTATTCACGCCGGGCAGGCTGTGCGAGTGCGTGGAGAGGGCGAACCCGGAGGCCAGGGTGGTCCCCGTGGCGATCTGCACTGCTACATCAGGATTGAGGAGCACCCGTTCTTCGAGCGACACAACGATGACCTGGTCTGCCGCATGCCGATCAGCTTCACCCAGGCAGCCCTGGGCGCCAAGGTGGAAGTGCCCACCCTGAGCGGACGCGCGGAAGTGACCATCCCACAAGGCACCCAGAGCGGCAAGGTGTTCCGCATGGCCGGACTGGGCCTGCCGAACATCCGTTCACGCCGTCGGGGAGACGAGTTGGTTCAGGTGGTGGTGGAGACCCCGACGCGGCTGAGCAAAGACCAGGAAGGGCTGCTGCGAGCATTCGCCGACACCGAAGACAAGTCCGTGCTTCCGGAGTCAAAAGGGTTCTTCGATAAGCTGAAGGACTACTTCACCGGAAACGGAACTGATGCGGAATGATGAGCAAGGACGAAAGCAAGATCGAGATCGCGTCCGCCGATGAGGTGGCCCAATATGCCGCCAAGCCGGAGGACCACAGTCAGGCGGACGCCGGGGCGGAGGATGCACAATCCCCGGATGACGAGTCTGCCGGGCTGGACGACAAGCTGGCTGAAGCCCAGGACAAGTTCCTGCGGGCCAAGGCGGAAGCCCAGAACATCGCCCGCCGGGCGGAGCAACAGCGCCTGGACGCGGTTCGCTATGGAAACGCGGAGCTGCTTAGATCGCTCCTGGTGGTGGTCGATGACTTCGAGCGCACCTTGGAGGCCGCCGCGGATACCGATACGGTCAAACCGGTCCTCGAAGGGATCAAACTGGTCTACGACAAACTGATGAAGTTGCTTAGCGACAATTCGGTGGAAGTCATCGATGCCCGCGGCAAACCTTTCAACCCCGCCGAGCACGCCGCAATGCTGCAGCAGCCTTCTGACGAGCACGAGGCGGGTACGGTCATTCAGGAAGTCGTCCGCGGATATCGCTATCGCGAACGCATTCTGCGCCCCACCCAAGTGATCGTAGCCCAGGCGCCGGAATCGGCTGCGGACGAGAGTGCGGAAGACTAAGCTGGGCTTGGCCCCGGAGCGGGTTCCACGGGCTAGCCTTGGTGTTGCGGACAGGGGAGACACCGTCATGCCCACATACGAGTACGAATGCACCCGGTGCGAAACTGTTCAGGAGTTATTCCAGAGCATCACCGAGAAGCCCAAACGCCGGCTGAAGTGCGACGTCTGCGGAGAACGCACGCCGGTGCGCCGCCTGCTCGGTAGTGGTGCGGGGATTGTCTTCAAGGGCAGCGGGTTCTACGCAACCGACTACCGCAGCGAAGGCTACAAGAAGGACGCCAAAGCCGACCAACCGCAGAAGGACAGCAAGGGCGATTCGCCGAAATCAACGAAGCCCTCCGAGAAGAAGACCGACGCAGGCCCGAAGAACACCTCCTCGGCGGCGGACAGTTAGCGGCGGCACTCCTGAAGCTGTCGGTGCTTCAGGGTGACCTTTACGGAACTTGCGAGGGAACCGCTCCGTTGTCCTGATGTTCGTCAGGACGGCTCTTGGGGGGGGGGCGACTACTTGCCTGTACGGATCGGGGGGGTGAATCATGCCGACATACACATGCCCCACATGCCACAAGGATGTTCATGTGGCCAAGCCCGACCAACTTGCCAGTCGCCCATTCTGCACTACCCGCTGCCGCCTGATCGATTTAGGCAAGTGGCTCAATGAAGAGTACCGCATCAGCGAACCGCTGGAGAGCACCTCCACGCCGCCCGACGAACCCTCTGATAGCGGTGCGGACCTGTCCTCCTGAGACAGGGTCGGCGCTCCCAGCCAACCCCGGGTACGTAACAGTTTAGGCGGGCTCTTGAGCGTTCTGTCGCCGAGCGATTGTCTCCGCGAGCGGATGGTCCTCTTCGCCCTGAAAGGGCCCACTATGACAGCCCAGGGCAAAGCCCTGGGGCGGGATTGCCCGAAGCAATGCAAGCCCTGAAAGGGCGAAACAAAACTAAGCCGCCCTTTCAGGGCTGGTGTTTGTCTCGGTCACGAATACCCAGGGCGTTGCCCTGGGCTGATCTATGACGCCCAGCTGGGGCTTCTCGATACGTTGGCAGCACAGACGCGCGGTGGCCCGCATCAGCCCGCTGATTCTGTCATGGACCCCCAACTCCTGCACAGGCGCGCTGAGCGTTGCTGAACGGCACTCCGCGACTATAATGCCCACGCGGCGGGCTTTCATGACGCGGCACGAAACCGACCGCGCCGGGTGGCTCTCGTTCAGGACTTCCCGCTCAGCGGCCAAGTCACCCGTGCCTCTTACTACGGGCCCATCTATTCTAGGAGACGCCCATGGCAGACGAACCCCAAACAGGCCCCACGACGTGTTCGGGCCTGCATGATTGGATGCGCATCTTCGGCGCCGTGCGGATGGCTTTGCACCCGACGAAGCTGGTCCTGGCCCTCACCGCCCTACTGCTGACCTTCTGTTGGACGGGAGTGCTGGATTCCGTGTGGACGCGTAGCGAACAGGGAGTGCATATCTCCTCGATCGCCCAGTTCACCGATCCGGAACTCGCGGCGGCGGCGGCACGCTCGCCTGGCGTTGCCACCCACGGCGTGGGCGAACTCTGGCGCGACCACATGCTGATGAGCATCCGGACCGCGATGCACGCCGTGGTGAAGTTCAACGCCACCGGAGAGGATTCGTTGTGCCAGGCTGCGGGGACGGCGTGTCACGCCACGCGCTGGATACTCACGGAACACATCGTCTATTCCGTTCTGCTGTTCGGAGGCCTATTGGTGATCTGGTCGATCTTCGGAGCCGCAATCTGCCGCATTGCTGCGGTGCAGTTCGCGTCCGAGGAGAAGATCGGTTTCACCGAGGCGGTCCGGTTCACCCTGGCTCGGTGGTGGTCGGGGTTTCTGGTGACTCCGGTGCTGCCGATTGGAATCATGCTGCTCATCGCCCTGCTTCTGGCGTTGGGCGGTTTTCTGCTGTGGATTCCAGGGCTGGGAAACCTGTTTGCGCTGTTGTTTCCCCTCGCCCTCCTGGGAGGGTTGGGGCTGGCTCTCTTGATGGTGGGGTGTGTTGGAGGAGGGAGTTTCTTCTGGCCGACGGTCGCGGTAGAGGGATCTGACGGTTTCGACGCGATCTCGCGCAGCTTCAGCTACTTCTTCTCCCGCCCGGTCAAGACGATTCTTTACGGGCTCACCGCGATGGTGTGCGCGGGGTTCTGCTGGGTGGTGCTCAAGATGCTGCTCTGGCTGACCCTGCGGGCCGCTCATTCGTGTCTATCGTTCGGCGCCGGTGGTTTCGGTACGGGTTGGTGGGGCATGCGCACAGGCCTCGTCGAGGGGATGACCAAGGTAGACGCCATGTGGCCGGCTCCGCTGGTCGGCGATCTCTATCATATGGGGGCGCGGGACCACCTCGGATCTGGGGAGGTGCTCGCCGCGGCGCTGATCGGCGTCTGGGTCGCTCTGGCGATAGGCCTGTTGTGGGCTTTTCTGGTTTCGTACTACTTCTCAGCAAGCACGGTCGTTTACTACCTGCTGCGTCGCGACGTGGACGCCACCGATTGTGACGACGTGTACATCGACGAGCTGGACGAAGACCTCGACGAGCCGGAAAGAGCACCGGACGCTCCGGGCGGCGATGTCGGACTCCCCGTGGTGCAGACACCGGCGGCCCCAGCTCCACCTGCCGAGTCCGGGCCTGCGGATTCCGGTGAGGGGTCATCCGACGACAACGCTTGATTCATCCGCTACCCCGATTCCGCCGCGTCGCGCCATGGAAACGTGAACCAGCGCGCCGGCTTCGAGAGGCTACGCCGTGTCCAGCGCCTTAATTGTGTGGGTTGTGTTGCTCAGTGTTGTCGGGCTCGTGTGGCTGACGCGCCACGCGGAGATTTCCCGGGCCCGGCGCACGGAGCGGGTACTGTCGTCCCGCGCTCACCCCGGTCCACTGGCCGATCCTCCACGCATATCCGTGCTGGTGGCCGCCAAGGACGAGGAAGCCAATATCGCCGCCTGTGTGCAGTCGCTGCTGGATCAGGATTACCCGGATTACGAGTTGATCGTCATCGACGATCGCAGCACCGACCGGACCGGCGAAGTCCTCCAGCAGTTCCAGGAAGCCCATCCCCAGCGTATGCGCGCCCTCACCGTTACTCAGTTGCGCGACGGGTGGTTCGGAAAGAACAACGCCATGCGCGAGGGCATTGCTGCGTCCACCGGACAATGGCTCTGCTTTGCCGACGCGGACTGTACGCAGACGTCTCGACGCACGCTCACCGTGGCAATGCAGGAATGTCTGGCCGAAAAGACCGACTTCCTCTCCATCCTGCCCGTGCTCATCACCAGGAGTTTCTGGGAGCGGATTATCCAACCGGTTTGCGCCGCGATCATGATGATCTGGTTTCGCCCGGAGAAGGTGAACAACCCTGCCAGTTCCGCCGCGTATGCCAACGGGGCTTTCATGCTGATGACTCGCCAGGCGTACGATTCCATCGGTGGACACGACGCCGTCAAGAGCGAAGTCAACGAAGACATCCACATGGCTCGCCTTGCCAAACAGCAGGGTCTGCGCCTGCAGGTCATCCAGAACGACGATCTCTATACCACGCACATGTACGCATCGTTGGGAGCGGCTTGGCGCGGGTGGAGTCGCATCTTCTACGGCTGTCTGGGCACGTTTCGCCGGTTGATTGCCGCCCTGGTGGTGCTGACCACCTTCAGCCTGTTCCCCTGGATCAGCCTGGTCGTTACCGCATTGGGGTACTTCCTGGGCGCTGACCAGTCCTCCGGCAGTTGGGGTTGGATGGTGTTGGGCTCCGGGCTGGTAGTAGCTCTGGAACAATCGGTCATCGCCCGCTTCTACGGAATCGTCCGCATGCCGGTGGCGTATTCACTGGGCTATCCGCTGGGCGCAGCCATCACCTGGGGAATGCTGGTAGCCGCAACGCTCAAGCTCGGCGGGACTACGACGACCACCTGGCGCGGAACCACCTACCGGGCCCACACGCTGGAATCCACCGACGCCGCTTCCAGCTCAGGAACGTGACGCTCTGCATTCTCCGTCATGGAGTTCAGCCATGTACTCACGACAACGACCGTTGTGGATCTGCACGTTTCTGGCCATTCTTCCGGCCCATCCAACCCTGGCTATGGACGAGGCCCCGACTAAGCTCGATCCCGCCCTGGCTGCTCGAGTCGACGCAGCCGTGGACAAAGCCCTGAGCTTCCTGGCGGCTGCCCAGCAGCAGAATGGCGGTTGGATGCTGTTCGGGCGCACGGATCCGGCGATCACCGCCCTGGTAGCGAAGTGTTTCGTTCAAAGCCCCAACTATGGCCCCGAGCACCGCATCAGTCTTCGTGCCCTGGCCTACATCCTGAAGTTCCAGCAGCCGGACGGCGGCATCTACGTCCCGGAATCCGGAATGCCCAACTACTATACGAGTGTCGCGTTGATGGCACTCGCTTCCACCGGCGACGCCCGCTACGATGCGGCGATCGAGCGGACCCGCGGCTTCCTCATCAAGCTTCAATGGGACGAGGACGAGGAGCATCAGCCGCACAGCCCGTGGTACGGCGGAGCAGGCTATGGAAAGCACAAGCGACCGGACCTTTCCAACACCCAATTGATGCTCGAAGCCCTGACTCAATCCGGGTTGCCCCCGACGCACCCGGTGTACCGCAAGGCCCTGGCCTTCGTCTCGCGGTGTCAGATGTGCAGTCATTCCAATGACCAGAACTTCGCCCGCGGAACCAATGACGGTGGATTCATCTACACCCCGGTCGGCAAGGGCGAGAGCAAAGCCGGGACGGTCCTGCTCGGCGGCCAGCCGCGCTTGCGCAGCTACGGGTCGATGACCTACGCCGGGTTCAAGAGTATGCTCTACGCCCGGGTCAACCGCGAGGATCCGCGGGTGCAAGCCGCCTTCGAGTGGATCCGACGTCACTACACCCTGGATCACAACCCGAACATGCCCGCCGCCCAGTCCCACGAAGGGCTGTACTACTACTACCACGTCTTCTCACGAGCCCTGACCGCCTGGGGAGAGTCGCGGATCGTGGATGCTCGGGGCCTCGAGCACGATTGGCGGGCGGACCTCTGCCGCAAACTGCTGTCCACGGTGGCGGCGGACGGAAGTTGGGTGAACAACGCGGACCGCTGGTACGAAGGAAACCCCTATCTGGTAACCGCGTACGCCGTGCTGGCGTTGCAGAGCACGCTGCGCTAATCGATGCTCAGCCAAGCCTCGACGATCTGCTACGGCGAGCGGGACTGGTGGACGGGCAACGACTCACCCCGTAGAATGGAACTATGCATGGCGAAAACCAGTAGTGTTGTACTGGCCAGCCGTTGGACAAGGAGAAGGTCGTGGCTTCAAAGAGCATCCGCCGATACGACGTTCAGGCGAAGGTCTCGCTGATCATCTCCCTCCTGGGATGCGTCGGGTTTGCCGGCCTGATCGCCATAATGATCAGGCAATACCGGTTTGACGAACGGCTCTTCATCTACGCAAGAGACGGTATGGTCCAGCCGGTCTTCCTGCTGGGCACCGCGATAACCGCATTGCTCGGCGCGATTGGCGCGGCAATTGGTTTCAGCAGCGCCGGTCAGCGGCGCAACCCCATGCAACGCCGATCCTGGGTGGCGTTCTTCGTGGGCACCGCGGTCGTAGCAGGCGCGATCATCAGTCTGGCGCTGTTCTGGAGCTTAAGCCTGAGACTCAAGTAGAGGACAACGCACCCACCGGCAAAAAGCATGAACGCTAACCAGCGCAAGCTGCTCACCGACGTTCTCACCCTGCCGACGGCGCCGTTCGCCGAGCACGCGATCATCGATGCGGTGCGCCGGTTCTGCAGGCAACGACCTTCACTGACCATCACAGAGGATCCCTCCGGCAACCTGCTGGTGCGCTATCGTCACGGACGACGAGTGGTCAAGCACCCGGTCTGTCTAACCGCTCACCTGGACCACCCCGGGTTCGTAGCCGAGCGCATGATCGACGCCCACACGGTACGGGCGAGCTGGCGGGGCGGCGTCAAACCCGATTACTTCTTGGGTTCCAAGGTGCGGTTCTGGACGGACGACGGCCGCGTGCGTGGGACCGTGCAGAGCATCCGCCGGCGCGGTCGAGGGCTCGCCGCCCGGGTTCAGTCCGCGGACATCCGCGTGCGCTCAGCGGTTCCACACGGAGCGGTGGGAATGTGGGATCTCCCCGACCCCACGATCAACCGAAAGCACATCCGCTCCCGGGCATGCGACGATCTGGCCGGCGTGGGCGGAATGTTATGCTGCTTGGATGAACTCTGCCGAAAGCGGGTAACCGGCGAAGGGTACTTCCTGTTCACCCGCGCCGAGGAAGTTGGCTTCGTGGGGGCGATGGCCGCCTGCCGGAGGAAGACCATCCCGCGCCGGTGTGTGGTGGTGGTCATCGAAACCAGTTCGGAGCTGCCCCACGCACGGATTGGCGATGGCCCGGTCATGCGCGTCGGCGATCGAGCCAGCGTCTTCGATCCCACCGCCACCGCGTTCTGCCGCGGTGTCGCTGACCAACTGGCCAAGCGTAGCCGCGCCTTTGCATACCAGCGTAAGCTGATGGACGGCGGATCGTGTGAGGCATCAGCCTTCTGCGACTTCGGATACCGCGCCACCTGTGTATGCTTGGCCCTGGGCAATTATCACAACATGGACGTCAAGCGCGGGCGGATCGGTTCGGAGTTCGTTAGCACGGCGGACTTCGACAACCTGGTCAAGTGGTTCGTCGGCCTGATCGGATCGGGCAACCAGTTCGCCGAGCACGACGCCGAGTTCCGCGCCCGCCTGCGCAGCATCGAGAAAGAGCACACCGGCCTACTCGAATCCACCCGCTAATACGCATTCTGGTTAGTTCTCGCGCTTACCCCAGCCCGTTCGACGGGAGGTCCGCAACCGGTGTTGCGTGGCATGGGTGATGCGCATCACGTTTCAACCTCGCGATCCACTCGGTTCGTTGGGTGGCCTGGGTAAGCTCTGCTTACCCGTGCAGCGCACCGGGTGCCATGCTCAACCCAAAGGGTGAGCATGAGGACGGGTGCCCCATCCTTTGCGCAGCAAGTGGCGCGAGCTTGTAGTCTTGCGCGATGGGGTACCCTTGCTCCAGCCCCTGAAGGGGGCGCAGGAATAGAGCCCAGGGTGAGCGAAGCGAGCCCTGGGAGATCGAGCATTTCCATGCAGAGCCCCCGGAGGGGGCGAAGGAAGGTCTCGGCGTCCCCCGAAGCTATGCGGCATCCGCCGGGTGCCATGCTCACCCCAAAGGGTGAGCATGAGGACGGGAGGCCCATCTCGTTGATCCGACCTCCGGACGGATCTCGAGGTGGGGAAGGGACGATCCACCCCACCCAGCCGCGAATAGGCGCAAGAGTCTCGAGGTTTGTGCCTTCTGTGCTTCTTAGCGGCTTACGGAAAAACGGAGGAGGGGGGGGGCGTCGCCTACCACG